>DATLAJ010000167.1 GCA_035527515.1 bacterium | reverse complement strand
GGCACTCGCGACACCGAGAAGCCCTCGATTAGTAGTTTTTGGAGCACATACTTGGTCAGATCGCGTATTCGCAAGACGCAGATGCAGCCCTTATACCATGAGCCGAGAATCTCACCGCGCCTGATGTGGTGCAGAAGGGGGGTCTGGGACTTCGTTCCGCTGGATGAATAGTTCGGATTGTCGCGGGATGATGATATTCATGGTGTGTGGGTTAGTGAGAGTGTAGCGTCATTAGCGTCATCCTTAGCGTCATAGCTTCTTCGCAGCCGTGCGGCTGTGTTCCCGGCATGGTATGACGCTACTGACGCTAAAAAGCGCAAGACTTACCACTAGGGTGTATGACGCTATATTTATGTAGTACTTCACGAGTCTGCTTTTTGAGAAAAAGAAAGAGTACATATAACTTAATAGGTGTAGTGGTAAGTGTTGGTAAAAGTAGCGTCATTAGCGTCATGTTTCGTTGAGTCATAGGCCGTGTGGCTTTGCTGAAGCTATGACGCTAACCGAAAACCTTAGCGTCATTAGCGTCATTAGCGTCATCTTTTGGAACGGTGTTGTCGTTGTCGGTTTCTGAGTTGACCCAGTCGGGTTGAGACGAGTCTTGGTCGAGCCAAAGGCGGATAATTCGTCGTGTGCCAGGTGTGCTTCGATAGTAGATACCGGCATGTTCAAGAGGTCGTTGGAGTATGTTGAGTCGTCTGGACATTCTGGTGGCGTCTATGGGCCAGGTCTTGGGCGGACGCTGAGGGTCGTATCCAGCGTATGTGGTCAAAGTCTCAAAGAGCTCTGTTGGCGTGCCGCGGAACTCGTCGTTGACTGAGAGATAGTCAACTATGGTTGTGGAGAGGATGTCGGTTTTTACGATGTCTGCGAGGTTCTCGCGTGCGTTCATGGAATAGGCTTCATAGAACTCAGCGTCTTTACGTCCGAGCGCTCTGGTAAGGGCGACGCCCCATTGGGCTGCATCAGCCATTCTACATGGTTCTGTGAGTGTGATCTTGGGGTAGTGCACCATGGCCTTGCTGATCAGGTCGAGCAGTGCGCCGAAGATGCGTGGCTTGGCGAGTAGAAAGCGTTTTCGGAAGGATGATTCTGCTTCAGGATTGTTCAGTATTTTGAGATGGATTGATAGACATCGGTCGAGGAGGTCGGGTTGTTGCACGACGTTGGAAATGCCGGTCAAGATAAAGACGGGCTGAAATGCTCGGACAACATCATCGTCATCCGTGTAGTTTTTGCGTTTGGTGTCGGCTGTGCCGGTGATGGCGGAGCTAATGAAGTCTGATAGGGGGATTTTGATGTAGCTGAGATTGTCGAGTATAACGACCCGGTTGTGACAGCAATAGTGAGTGAGGCTGTCGAGGTCATGTGAATCCCTGCATATAGAGGCGGAACTAGGGTCGATGAGTTCTCGCAGGACCAATGACGCATTTGTCTTACCGCTGCCTTCGGTCCCGCTGAGTATGAGGGCGAACGCGGGCCGTTGGGCTAGGACAATGCCACCTACGAGAAACGTCAGGACGAGTAACCGGTGTTTCTCTGTTGTGTCGTCATCTCCGAGTTGGGGCAGGAAGTCCCACAGTTCATTGATGTCGCCGCCTGGGACGGGTTTGGACTGAGGCTTCATGTGTTTATAGCGTCTGAATATGGGGTGCGGCATCTTTTCAAACTGCCATCCAGAGGGTCTGATAGAGACGGTGAGCCAGTCGTGGCTGAGTAAGTCGTATCGGACGCAGCGGGAGTCAGGTTCGGTCATGACGCGGTTGTGCAATATGCGCATCCCGGTAATTGTCGTCTCGAGGGCTTGGCAAACATCGCCGATGGTTCGTCTGCCAGCGGGCTTGTCGTGAGAGTGACGCAAGAATAATTGGCCGAGGTCCCTGGTGATTACGCGACTGGCGACGGGGGCGATCTGAGTATGGGTCGTTTGAGGGAACTCAGCATATGCTTCGCCGAACTGGTCTTCAAATATGACGTATCGCTTTCGGGCCAACTTGAAGAGGATTGTCTTGTCAGGAACTTTGGGGTCTTTTCCGGGCTTCTTAAGGGGGTTCTCAACAGGTTTTCCGACCTTGCCTGCTGCAGCGACTCGCTCGCGCCACCATTTGTCTAGGTCCCGGCCCTTGCAGACGAAGTCGCTTACATCGTGGACATCCTCGGGGAGGCGAAAGACCTGGAGGTTGGAGAACAAGCCTTGCCATTTTTTGACCATGTCCTCGCCGGCGTCATCGTTATCGGGTAGGAGGATGACGCGCTCGAACTTCTTGATTAGCGCGTTGAGCTCGCTGCTGATTCTCGTAGTCGTGCCTAACGCCGCGACGGACACGCCGACCTGTTGAGAGACCAGCATAGCGTCAAATTCGCCTTCCGTGATTGCAAGCACCTGGCGGTCGCCGGCCAGATAGAAGAGGCTGCGATCGCTATGCTTGACGGCTTGATACTTTTTCTCTTTACCTTGCGGGTTCAAGCGTCTGACGTTGATAGATGTGACCTTGCCGTTCACGAATGAGGGGATGGTTACACCTGCGATGACTGTCGCGTCGTCGAGCCCGAATGGGCGTTGGCGGTCATTGTATCCGAGGCACATCCGCTCGATTGTCTTATCCTTCAAGGCGCGTGCATGGAGGTAGTCGAGGCCAGGCTTGCCCTCGTCGCTCCAGATGTGAGCCTTACAGCTTTGGACGAGCTCACCAGCGACCTTCTGCCAGGCGAGGCGCTGCTTGGCGCTTAGTTTATGTGGTGAGGTGGGCGTTGGCGGCGGGGTGTCACCAACGTAGTCCCTCGCTTCTTTGAAGCTCAGGCCTCGCTTCTCTTGGAGGTAGGCGATGGTGTCGCCGTGCTTTTCGCACTTCCTACACGCCCAGTAGTCTTTCCCGTTGTGATTCAGTTGAACTCTGAAACGGTCTTTGCCTCCGCAGAATGGACACGGCCCGTGGTATTCGTCGTGAGAGATGCGCTTTAGTTTGGTGTCTCCACTTACGATGTCGAGAAGGTTCATAGTGCCTCCCGTATGGCCATGAACTGACCGCAGACCTGCACAAGCGCTGATAGAAGAGCTTGATCGCTGGTGTCCCAGATGAGTTGACGAAAAAGATACAAGCCGTCGCCAAGGGCGGTGACCCACGTGGTGCTGATGTCGCATGACTCAGGGTTGATACAGAGGTTGAGCAGGTATTGCACTTGACAGCGCCGACAGCACTGGGATAACGTGCCGGTGCTGTTTAACTGGGCCGTCGTCAGGTTGCGAGTCTGAGGGCGGACCGATACTTTTCGCTGAGTCATTCCTCGGCTCCTACCTTCTGACGTTTCCCTGTGGCCAGTTGATAGGCGTTCAAGGATTCCCCATCGGGGCCAACGAGCGGCATGAGTTTCAGCCTTTGCTCTTTGTGAAGCTTGCGCCTCGAGGCCTTTCTGCGGCGGTTCTTGCGCTGCATGTTATCTCCTGCTTTGTGTGTCGCCTGCCTGCCCAGTCGGCTTGACGCGGTTTCGTTCCAAAATGTGATCGAGCTCACGGATGTCGAATCTCAAGGACCCGTTCAACCGTGAGAATGGCAACCTGCGGAGGCGGACTCGCTCGTAGAGACCTTTCGCGGACATGCCTAAATAGAGGGCGGCCTCAGCGGTGTTCAACCAACGGCGCGCGGGGCCTTGCATGATCAATTTTCTGGACATCTCTTCTCCTTTGCATCCAGCTAAGTTTGATAATTTCCGATGTCGTGCTTGACATGCCCTAACACTACTTGGTATAGTTGGGTCTATGAATCAGCAGCGCACAAAAGCATTCTTAGAACGGCTCTACGGCTGTGAGCCGGCGCATTTGGCCTCCTGCGATGAGCACAGCGATGGCGACTTTTATGCTAGAGCTCGAGGGGCGGGGGAGCGGGTGCTGAAGCGCTATGGTCGGCCGGGCAACTGGGTGCCTATCAGGGTTCGAATCGCGCAGCCAATTGAGGGAGATGACGACCCGGAGCTGCGTGAGTTTGTCGATGGGCTGTTTTCTCGGACGGTCTGGTTGCAATGCGTGGGAGGTTCGGAGCCTCGGGGGAGACTTCTGGCTGAGGGTGGGGACCGGTGTGGTGCGGGCTTCCGTAAGATAGTTTTGAAAACGGTGGAGCCGAGTGATGTTGTGCTGGCGCTTCAGGTTTCTCGGGAGGGGCCTGGGGATGTCTCACGGGAGCCTGACGTGGAGCTTCTGGACGAAGCGTATTGCGATCGTCATTTGCGGGAGGGTTTCATTAAGCGATCGTTAGTGCCGAGCTTGGGGCGTCGGTTGGGGAGGTTGGGGACCGATCGTGAGCTTTGGGATAAGGCGGTGGACGAGGCTTGGACGGCGGCAGAAGGCTGGGATGTCCCCGATCGAGAGACGGAGCGAAAGCGGTTTCTCGGTTTTCTCGAGCGGGTCGAGGCGCCTTTGCAGGAAGGTCTGGCCGTCGAACGTGCCAATCGGCTGTTCCCGAAGTACCGCTTTAACGCGCGAGGCGGGCGACCTGGGCTGTCTTGGCGGATGCAGAGGAAGGAGATGGTTGCGCTAAGAAGAGCTGCGATGCGATATTTGAAAGCGAGGGATGTAAATGGTGAAGAATGAAGGCCCGAAGCATCGAGGCTTGCGATTGAGAAGCGGTCTGTGGTGGATCGACGTGCAAGTTGCAGGTCATCGCGTGCGGCAAAGCACGGGCACAAGCTCCTTCACAGCGGCCAAGATGATTCTTCAACGCTGCCGGAGTGAATTAGCGAGACAAGAACACCTTGGGGAGCGGCCACGTCGCAGGGTTACTGTAAAAAAGCTTGTTGCGTCCTACCTCGGGAGACCTTCGCCGAATAGTCGGGACCGAGTGAGTGCAAAGCCGATTGTGAGGTTCTTTGGCGAGAACCGACAAGTGGCAGACATTCAGACAGCGGACATCCTGGGTTATCGGAAATGGAGGTTGGGGCAACCGAAGCAAATCGGTGGAGGGGATCTAAGCAACGCGTGTGTCAACCGCGAAGTGCAATTTTTGCGGGCCGCGTTCAATTATGGTCTGCAATCAGGCTTGGCGCGACACAACCCGGCAGCGGGCCTCGGGGCATTGCCGGAACAGTCACGGCTTCGCATTGCGACTCGCAACGAGATTCAAGCCTTGCTTGACGCCGCTTCAGACGGCCCGGGCTATTTGAGGCCGCTTCTTCTATGCGCGATTTATACAGCGGCCCGGAAGTCTGAGTTGCTTTCGCTTCAATGGGCGGACGTTGATTTTCAGCGTCGTGTACTTTGGATTCGGGAATCTAAGACAAATACAAGCCGATATGTTCCCGCGAATCAAACGGTCATCGAAGCCTTGCAGAGCCTGCCCAAAAACGGGGAGCTGGTATTCGGCGTCGGGGAGATCAAGAACCAATTCAGAACAGCACTGAAGCGCGCAGGCCTTGAGAAGGCGGGCATCAGGTTTCACGATCTTCGCCATTTTGGGGCCTCGCTGATGGCTGAAGGAGGCGCCGATACGCACACCCTACGCTCAATTCTTGGCCATACGTCGTTGAAGATGACCGCGACTTATGTTCACATTTCCCAAGCTCGATTGCACAGGGCGGTTGACAAGTTGCCCGTCATAGGTCGAAAAGCCGATGACGAAGGTTTGCAGAATGAGACGGCCCAATCAGAAGTAATGGCACAATAGCGGCACAGCACGTTTTCAGCGTTCCTAGCTGCCGCTTATAGGCGGCTCCTTCGACGGTAGTCTTTGGTCTTGAAAACCGCAGACCGAAAGGTCCGTGGGTTCGAATCCTACCCCCTCCGACAGCGAGCCGCGCTCGACTTTCGAGGCACGAGGTCATTAGAATGGAGCATTGCTTGCTGGATTCGGACAAGCTCAGGAAGGCACTGGGATGACTAAGAAGCAGATTAGGCAAGGGAGAGATTTAGAAACTGATTATGGGTCGATCCTTGGCGATATATCGAGCGTAATTGATGCCGCCAGGAGATCGGCAGCCCGTTCGGTCAATTCCATCATGACGGCTGCTTATTGGCTGATAGGCCGGCGCATCGTGGAGTTCGAGCAGTCGGGAGAAAAGCGAGCTGGATATGGAGAGAAGCTGCTTGAGCGGCTAGCGGATGATCTGACTACGAGGTTCGGGCGCGGCTTCTCCTATCCGAATCTGAATAAGTTTCGCCAGTTTTACCTGGCCTATCCTCAGGAGAACATCCTCTCGACAGTGTCAATAGAATCAAGCAGCCCAATTCTCTCGACACTGTCGATAGAATCGAATCAGCAAAATCACCAGACATTGTCTGAAAAATCGCAGGCCTTGCCTGGGCTGCATAGATCAGAGGTGATTCTTCAAACACTGTCCGAGGAATCGCGATCATCCACTGCCGAGGTTGTCCTGCACTATGCGGCTGCGTGCTTCCCGTTACCCTGGTCAGCATATGTCCGGCTGCTCTCAGTCAAGAACGAGAATGCGCGGCCCTTCTATGAGACCGAAGCCCTGCGTGGTGGCTGGTCGGTGAGGCAACTCAATCGACAGATCAACTCCCAGTTCTATGAGCGCACGGCTCTATCTCGAAACAAAGCCGCCATGCTGAGCAAGGGGCAAGAGGCCCAAGCAGAAGATGTGGTCCGGCCTGAGGAAGAGATCAAGGATCCGTATGTGCTGGAGTTTCTCGCGCTCAAGGATGAGTACTCCGAGAGCGATCTGGAAGAGGCCCTCATCCGGCATCTGGAGACCTTCCTCCTCGAACTTGGCGGCGACTTCTGCTTCATCGGCAGGCAGAAGCGCTTGCGCATCGGCGACGAGTGGTATCGCGTCGATCTTGTCTTCTTCCATCGTCGTTTGCGGTGTCTGGTGATCATCGATCTCAAGATCGGCAAGTTCACGCACGCCGACGCCGGCCAGATGCACCTCTATCTCAATTACGCCCGTGAGCAATGGGTGCGCGAGGGTGAGAATCCTCCTGTTGGCTTGATCCTCTGTGCCCAGAAGAACGAGGCGGTCGCCCGATACGCACTGGAGGGACTCCCGAACAAGGTGATGGCCTCGGAGTACCGGACGGTCTTGCCAGACGAGAAGCAACTGGCCACCGAGATCCAGCGCACACAGGCTATCCTACATGCCCGAAACAGCACCGCTCTTCCTTCTGTGGGAGAGGGTGGATCGAAGAAGCACGCGAAGAAGGAACTAAGCACAACCTGCGAGGAGGGGGAACAGACGTGATCCCCAAGGAATGCAAGCGTCTCGCTGAGGTGGATTTCCCGATTGCGGAAGTGTCGAGACACGCGCTGCGAGAGAAGTCTATCCGGCACGGGCGGCCGGGCAACTGGTTCTTACAGGCCTGTCTCTAGTCTCAGGGCCAGTGCGGTGGGAAGCCCTGCTGCGCAGATTTTCTGCTGCGTTCTCTTGAAATCGTAGGCGACCCGCTTGACTGAGACCGTCTGCGCCTCGTCATCCCATTCGGCGTAGCAGGCTTTGTTGGTGCCGTCCCTGGGCTGCCCCACGCTGCCAACGTTGATGATGTACTTGTCGTTGGTGTTGTAAGTTATCGTCGATTGTTCCTGACAGTGAATGATGTCGATGGCTCCGTCCGGGGCCTCAACGATGAAGATCGGCTGATGAGAATGCCCCACAAAACACAGCGGAGTTCTCATTACGGAGAACGCCATTTTGGCGAAACCGTAGGTTATGATGTAGTGCCACTCGGAGGGCTCAAACGGCGAGGCGTGCGTGAACGTTGCTATCCCTTTGCTGATCAGTATCCTGTCCTTCAACCTTTGCAGGCCGTTCCAGCCATCCTTGGTCAGATGGTCTCTCGTCCAGAGTATCGCCTCGGTGGCGACGATGTTGAATAGCTCTATCTCGGTGAGGCCGAGCACGCCGTAATCGTGGTTTCCAAGCACTGAGACGAAAGCCACCTGGGTGGTCAGATCGATACAGCGGTTTGGGTCAGGGCCGTAGCCGATGATGTCGCCGAGCGAGACTATCCTGTATTCCCCGTTTGCAGAAGCCTTGATCTGGGCGAGGACGGCCTCAAAGGCTTCGAGGTTGCCATGCACATCTGAGATGACGAAGTATTTCACGGCTGCTCGCCGGACGCCGCGTGCCCTTCCGCCCCAACGAGTCCGAGCTCCTTCACCTTGTCCAGCACACCATTTATGAACGCCGACGCCTCCTTGGAACTGAAGTGCTTGGCCAGCCGAACCGCCTCATCTATTGCGATAGCGGGCGCCGTGCCGAAATATAACAGCTCGAACGCGCCGAGTCGCAATATCGCAAGATCGACCGGTAGTATTCTCTCGAGCGACCAATGCTCTGAGACCTGTCGCAGAAGTGAATCTATGCTCTCGATGTTCGCTGCCGTCCCACTGACGAACTCCTCTGCGAAGGCTCTGGTCTCGCTGTTGACAGGGTGGGCCGCAAAATACGGCTTCAAAGCCTCCTCAACAGGGCCGCCGACCGCGTCCAACTGGTATATAAGCTGTATAGCTATCTCCCTCGCCTTGTGCTTATTTCCCATGCTAGGAACCTCGGCAGGCGGAAGGATGAAGGATGAAGGATGAAGGCGGAGGAGGGCTGTTCGCCAACTGCCAACTGCCAACTGCCAACTGCCAACCGCAGATTTGTCCCGAGTCGCGGTCCATTGTCAGGAACGTTCTTTAAGCGTCTTGTAGAGATTCACCATCTCAATCGCAGAAAGGGCGGCGTCAAAGCCCTTGTTGCCGGCCTTTGCGCCAGCCCGCTCGATCGCCTGCTCTATCGTGTCGCACGTAAGGACGCCAAAGACCACCGGGATTCCGCTGTTTAGCGAGACCGTCGCTATCGCGCGCGCGACCTGCGAGGAGACATGGTCGAAATGCGGCGTTGCGCCTCGGATGACAGCGCCCAGACAGATGATTGCGTCGTTAGTCTTTCTCTCGGCCAGCATTCGAGCAACGCTCGCAATCTCGAGCGCCCCGGGCACCCACACGACCTCGATGTCATCTTCCTCAACGTTGTGCCGCACGAGGCAATCCCGAGCGCCCGAGACCAGTTTTTGCGTAATGAACTCGTTGAAGCGAGCAGCAATGATTCCGATCTTGATCCCTTTGCCGTCGATTATCCCGTATTTTTCTATCATCATTCTCCCCTCGGTTCATTGATGATGATCCACGAAGAACACGAAAACACACGAAGAAAGAGCTTAGTGGCGCTTCGTGTCCTTAGTGGATGGCTCATAATATATCGCCAACTATCAACATGCTATCATACCTTCGTCAGGAGATGGCCCATCTTGGACCGTTTTACCTTTAGATAACCCTTGTTCTCTTCGTTCGGAGCAATCTCAAGCGGTATGCGCTCGACAGTCTCAAGCCCGTAACCTTGAAGCGCTATGAGCTTGACGGGGTTGTTGGTCAACAGTCGCATTTTCTTGACGCCGAGATGACGGAGTATCTGTGCTCCCATGCCATAGTCTCGCTTGTCAGGCGGAAAGCCGAGCGCCAAATTGGCCTCGACCGTGTCCTGGCCCTTGTCCTGAAGCTCGTAGGCGCGCAGCTTGTTGTGAAGACCGATGCCCCGGCCCTCTTGCCGCAAGTAAAGTAACACGCCCACGCCCGCCTTCGCGATAATCCGCATCGCCATCTCGAGCTGGTCTCCGCAATCACACCTCATGGACTTGAACACCTCACCCGTGAGGCACTGGGAATGGACGCGGACAAGAACGCTCTCCTGATGCTGTATGTCGCCCATCACAAGCGCCAAGTGATACTGGTCCCGAAGCGTATCTCGATACGTGAGACAAGTGAACTCACCATACCTAGTCGGCAGCCTGGTCTTCGACACCCGCTCCACAAGCATCTCACGCTTGAGCCTGTATCTGATCAGGTCCTGAACTGTAACGATCGGTATATTGTGCTTCTTGCGAAACTGCACAAGGTCCGGAACGCGTGCCATCGTCCCATCATTCTTCATTATCTCGCATATCACACCCGCCGGATACAGCCCAGCAAGGCGTGTAAGGTCAACGGCTGCCTCGGTCTGGCCAGTGCGGACCAAGACGCCTCCTGGCCTCGCACGAAGCGGGAAGACATGGCCCGGAACAACTATATCGTCCCTGCCTTTACTCGGGTCTGCGAGCACTCTGATGGCCAGCGCTCTGTCCGCAGCAGAGATGCCCGTCGTGACGCCATGAGCCGCATCAACGGAGACTGTGAAGGCAGTGCCAAAGGGCGCTTTGTTGTGCTCCGTCATCTGCGCAAGCCCCAGCTCGTCGAGTCGCTCTCCGAGCATCGGCACGCAGATAAGCCCACGGCCGAACCTCGCCATGAAGTTCACCGTCTCGGGCGTTACTCTCTCCGCAGCACATGTCAGATCACCCTCGTTCTCTCGGTCCTCGTCGTCAGCAACGATGACCATCCGGCCCGCAGCTATCTCGGCAATAGCCCTCTCGATTGTGTCGAAGGCCGTCTTCGTGACTTCTCCTGCATCCACGTTATCCATATCAAAAGCCCTTATGTCCCAATCTAATCCGCTACATGAATCCGTGTTCTTTCAAGAACTCAACACTCATCTTGCCCTTTAGGCTCCCCCCAATTTCCCCCGGCAAGTAAGACTGTAAGCACTTCAAGACATACTTGGCAAGAACGTCAAACTCAAGGTTCACTTGCTCGCCAACGCTCAGACCACCGAGCGACGTCCGCTCGAGAGTGTGGGGAATCATGGCCACACTGAAGCTGCCGCTGCCGCACTCTGCCACCGTGAGGCTAACGCCGTCAACACAGACCGAGCCTTTCTCCACGACTAGCCTGTCCCATCGCCCGGAGTGCTCCACAAACAGCACTGCCTCTCCGCCCTTCTTCTCAAAAGACGCGACCCTGCCAACCTCATCAACGTGCCCCTGCACGATGTGCCCGCCAAGCCGGTCCCCGAGCCTCAACGCGCGCTCGAGATTGACCCGAGCCCCGACCGGCAGCGCACCGAACTTGCTCCGCTGAAACGTCTCCGAGGAGACGAAGACCCCAAACTCGGCCCGGCCAACATCCGTTACCGTTACGCACACGCCAGAGACCGAGATGCTGTCGCCGACCTGGGTGTCCTCAAACGGCGAGCTGACAGCAACGCCCAATCGGTCCTCGCCTCGTCTGACGATACTTCTGATGACTCCTACTGTCTCAACTAGTCCCGCAAACATTTTTCCTCCACGTTGACCAATTGCATAATAAGTAGATCGAGGCAAGTTGACGAGTCGTATCTTCTACATGGGTGTGAATCTATATTGTTAGGTATGGTTATATAGGAGGGTGGTTGTTGTTTGGTTTAGAGGAATAACAGGCCTTCTGAAGGCGAGCTCCGTTTCGGTGCGAGGCGACCAATTGCGTTCGCCGGTAAAAAGAGCTATGGGTGCCCAGACACTGGGTCGAGGCGACCAATTGCGTTCGCCGGCAAAAAGACTAAGGGGAGCGGAGACACTCCGCCTGAAGGCGAGCTCGGCACGTGCGAGCCGACCAGGTGCGCCCGGGTCAGAAAGAGCTATCCGAGTGCCGTGGGCACTCCGCCGAGCAGGGCTAAGACCTCAGAAAGGATTGTCTCGGCTAGCTCCCGCTTGGCCATAGGCTCAAGCGCCCTGACCTTCCCATCGGGCCACAAGAGCGTGGCGGTATTCACGTCCACCTCGAGGCCGGAGTTTTTAAGCGAGACGTCGTTGGCGACGATGAAGTCCAGGTTCTTCTCGAACAGTTTCTGCCTCGCGTTCTCCACGATGTTCTCGGTCTCGGCCGCAAAACCAACGACCACCTGCCCCTTTGCCCTTGCCTGGCTGACCTCGGCCAACACGTCAGCCGTCCGAGAGAGCTCGAGAGAGAGTCCCTCGGGGCCCTTCTTGAGCTTCTGTTGCGCCGGGGCCTGGGGCGTGTAGTCGGAGACGGCAGCAGCCATGATCACAGCATGCTGCCCGGGCAGCGCGTCGAGGACGGCTTCCCGCATCTGTTCAGCGGAAATTACCTTTCTCACCTCAACCCCATGCGGCGCCTCAATACTCGTAGGCCCCGCAACTAGCGTAACCTTCGCGCCTCGTGCGGCTGCTGACCTTGCCAGCGCAAAACCCATCTTCCCTGATGAGCGGTTCGAGATGAACCTGATCGGGTCGATCATCTCGCGCGTCGGGCCTGCCGAGATCAACACGTTCAGTCCTTTTAGGTCGAGACCAAACCTCGCGACCGCGGAAACTGCATCGACGATCGTCTCTGGGTCCGACATCCTGCCCTTGCCGGAGGTCCCGCACGCCAGCTCGCCCGCCTCGGGACCAATGAACGAGGCGCCGATCTGGCGGAGTTTCTTGATGTTCTCCTGGACGATAGGATGCGCATACATGCGGGAGTTCATCGCGGGTGCGATGATCACGGGACACTCGCACGAGATGAAGGTAGTGGACAGAAGGTCGTCCGCCACGCCGCCTGCGAACTTAGCGATGATGTTGGCCGTGGCGGGGGCAATGAGCAACACGTCCGCCCAGTCTGAGAGCGAGATATGGCCGATCTGGTCGCTGCGGGCAGCGGCAAACATCTCCACGTAAACTGGATGACCGGAGAGGGTCGCCAGCGTCTCGACGCCGATGAACCTCGCCCCGTTCTCCGTCAGCAGAACCTTAACATCCAGCCCGCGCTTCGTGAGAAGTCGCACTATCTCGGCGGACTTATAGGCCGCTATGCTGCCCGTCACCCCGAGGAGGATATTGCCCGAAGGCGCGTCATTTGCGGTCATCATCTCCTGGCATGTCCTCAACAATCATGTGGCTGAAGAGCGTTCATATATGACCTTCCCCTCAAGCCAGGCCGGCCGCGCCACTGTGCCGGCATCTGGCGGTCCAGCTCAAACTCGTCCGGTGTAAGCACAATGATGTCTATTGCCAGTTCCAATCCCTCAAGAGCCCCATCCGTCTCAACCATCAACCTTCGACGCTTACCTTTGATGGGACAGGCAACGAGAATATCAACATCGCCCCGGTCATCCGACTTCCCGCGTGCATGAGAGCCGAACAGAATGATTCGCTCCGGCCGAAACCGCGCCACAAGACGTTTCGTGATGTCGGTCAGAATTCGCTCGCTAATCATGTCTTAACATCCATTGGCATCCGCTCTTCGCTCACCGGACATGCGAAAACCTGCACGGGAGCTTAACAAACTATTCCGCATGACCAGGCTCGTATGATTTGGGCCGTCTTTACGTCTAGAGACCGCTATGTTCATCCATCGCGCTTCATTAGAACAGTGAATCCTTCCTGCTCGAAATGATGATCATTCGTCAAGACCCTTGTCAATGACTCGGCTCTCATGACGTTCATTGAGATACAATCGGTCAAGCTGTATTTCTTGTCAGCTCTTTGCTCAAACAGGTCAAGACCGGATAGAAATGACTCCCTGGTTTGGGGGATTACTCTAATGTTTGGGTTCTTCATTATGGCTCGGACCATCTTCACGGCCTGTGAACGAGTGTACTTCAATGCGGAAAGCGCATTCAAGAACTCCGTAAGGACCTCATCTGTTGTGATGATGTATATCTCGCCGAGTATCTCCCGGACTTCCACCGCTATACGATGCCATGTGTCGCCAGGCCTCGCCCTGGCAATCCAGTAGAGAGTGTTCGCGAAAACGCTGTTACCGCTTTGGAGTTCCATACAGATAATGATCCAGATTGTCGGTCAGATCGTCTGGGAGCTTGTCCCATTCCTCCTGCGGAACCTCCTTCGCAAGCTCCTCCAGGATTTCCTCGATTGGCCTGGCTGTGCGGTCGTATTGACGTTCTTCAGAAACGAAACTCATCTCCACAACCTTGGTCACTCGGAGCAGCTTCCCCCGGGCCGAGTACTCGCCGAGCCCTCTCACATGCAGAGGACGTGTTTTATGCTCCTTTAGAGCGGTTGTAACCTGTTCTTCCTGTTCAGGTGTGAAGGCAGCAGTGATTCTAGTGTCTTTTCCAGCTAAGATCTGGAATCGCGACTGCCGAACATCTGCTTCAAAGACCTCACCCGAGAAATCCACGAAAGCTTCGTGCGGATTCTCAAGATAGCCTCGCAGCTTATGTCTTTGATCAGATGTCATGCGCGCAGGCTCTTTATCGCTGATATGCAGTTCTATTGCCTCATCGTCTCCAAGCGTCTGCCCCCATTTGGCGTACTCGTCCAGCAATTCCCTGGACATGTCTTTAGGCAAAGGTGAATCGGCTTCCAAAGCCATCAGTAGGTCATGGGCCGTGTTCAAAGCCTTCGTAAGTTCCGGGGCCTGTTCTTCCCACAACACGCCCTGCAGTTCCTTTTCAATATAGACCTCAAGGGGGGCAACTGCGCTTCCCTTTTCGATCTTCCTGAGATAAAGGCGCACACGCTCTTCGAAATGCGCTGGAAGATGCCTACCGTCCGGCTTCGCCGCCAGCCAAAGCGCTTTCGCAGTTTCCGCCATCATTCGTTGAAACTGGATCAGTTCGGTCAAAGCATCCAGGTCCAAGGCGTTGTCCCTGAATCGCTCGCCCTTGAAAACTAGCCTCGCCAGCTCTTTCCACTTTCCAGACATACTATTGCCTCAGAGTCGAATGCCGCGCATTGTGCTACCACGAACTCCGAGTTCGAGGGAACACCGACCACGGAATAGCCCGATGCACATCATAGTAGTGAATTGTGAGCAGTTTGGTCAACTCTGATCTGCGCCCATGTCGTGAATCAGCGCCCGATACTTCTTATCAGTCATTCTCGCGCGCTCGGCAGTGATTATGCTCCGGATACAGGAGACTGCCGAATCAACGTCATCATCGACGATAAGGTAGTCATAGCTCTTGCACAGCCGAATCTCTTCCCTCGCACGCGTAAGCCTCCTTGCCACCTCCGCGTCACCCTCGCTCCCTCGACCAACAAGTCGGGCCTTTGTGGAAGCGAATGACGGGCCAACCACAAAAAGCAAGACCGTTCCGGGACATTTTGACCGGACCGTCGTGCCGCCCTGAATGTCTATCTCCAGAAGCACGTCTCGACCGGTGGCCAGGATGTCAAGAACATCTGACGCTCGCGTCCCGTACAAATGCCCATGCACCTCGGCCCATTCAAGCATTCGACCCTGCTTGACTAGCGACTCAAACTCCGCCTGACTGAGAAAATGATAGTCAATGCCGGGCGTCTCTCCCGCCCTAGCCGGACGGGTTGTGCAGGACACATTGAGCCCTATGCGAGTATCGGCCGAGTCCACACGCCGCGACAACGTGGTCTTGCCAGCGCCGGCAGGGCCTGAAAGAACAAAGACAATCCTCCCTTCACGAAGAGATTGAGATAGAGCTCGCTCAATCGAGCCCCTGGCCGACGCTGATGGCATAATTTTCCTACAAGAAGCTTCCCTGGCTACCGCGCCAGCACCCTGCGTGACCTATTTTAACTTGTTCAACAGGGCGTCTCGCGTGAAGCTCGTCTGCCAGACGTGGTCCGTGTCTGTAATAATCAGGGTCTTGGTCCTCTTGCCCTGCGTGGCATCGATCAGCTTGCCTGCCTCGCCAGCCCGCTTCTTGATCTTCCTCGCAGGCGAGGAGTTGAAAGCTATCGCGCCTACGATCCTGGAGCGATCAAGGAAGTTACTCTCCGAATCCTCGAGGATGATGTAGCTCTTTGTCATACTTCAGTCACCTACCTTTCTATTCTAATTGCTCTGTCGCGTGGCACGTTGCCTCGAGCGCCATGCACGCATATATGACCTCAGCTTGTTTATACCTGCAATTGCGTAGTTCATCGTAATAACCGGATTCCTACTCCTCACGAGTCGGGAGATTATGTATCTCAATCTAAAATGAAACCTCCGAAAACACTCGTCCCGAAACCTCTCAACCTCGCCCTCTGTAAGATACAAGTGCCTGAAATGTGGCTCCTGTATCGCGTCCTTTTCAACAAGAAGTCCCAACTCTCTACAAATATCGTAAAGTTTTGTTCCTGGAAAACACCTAGCAAGAATAAACTCTGCAAAATCCCCGTCAAGCTCCAAAGCAAAATCTAGCGTCCTCTGCACACTCTCTGGCGTCTCCCACGGCAGCCCAAGTATGAAGAACATATACGCATCGATCCCAAATTGCCTGCACAGCCCAACGGCGCGACTCGACTGAGCCAACGTGATCCCCTTCTGCATGCGGTCCAGCATCGCCTGGTCGCCGCTCTCTATGCCGAGGCTTATGATGTGACATCCAGACCGCTTCATCCACTCAAGCCGCAACTCGTCCAGCGTATCGACCCGACCGTTGCAGCCCCACCGGATCTTCAGGCCGCGGTCCACAATCCCTCGGCACAACTCGATCACCCACTCCCTGTTTATTGTGAAAGTGTCCGCGTTGAAATAGAACTCGTGGATGTCATGTCGCGAAATACATTCCTCGATCTCCTGTATGATGTTCTCAGGAGAGCGGCTGCGGAGTCTCTTGCCGGAGACGCGCGGCACCAGGCAGTAGATGCAGTTGCTCGGACAGCCCCTCGCGGTCTGGATGACGGTTAAGCGCCTCCTCGTGTCGGGGGAGATGTAGAGGTTATTATCGATGAGGTCCCTTGCTGGAAACGGCAGCCGATCGAGCTCTTCGAGATACTCCGCGTCCCGGGTGCGACCAAATAAGCCATCTTTGCGGAAGGAATAGCCATCTGTCGTCACAAACGAACCGTCGAGAAGGGCTGATATGCGGAAGTCAACCTCGCCCCGATAGATCACATCCAGATCGCCAAACCGCCCGAGAACGTCCTCGTCATAAAGGAAAAGATACCCCCCCTTGGCGACGGTGAGGATGTCCGGGTTGACCGACTTCGCGATCTGGCAGGCCCTAAGGTCCTCAATGACCGTTGGCCCCGTCACGTTCAGCACTAGAACATCGGGTGCTATCGAGCGCACGGCGGCCTCAAATCGCTCCCAATCCCCGCCCGAGGCCGGATAGTCCTCGACAAAACACTCTGCCCCAGATTCCCTCAGTATCGCCGCCGCCTCAAGCAGAACTAGCGGAGGACGCGCGAAACTGATCGCGTGGCTCTCGACAACCGACTGACACCGGTCTTCACGCAGATACAGGCCAGTCGGAGGAACGACAAGCAATACTCGTTTGCTCAACCTCTCACACCCCTAAAGTGCCCATGACTCACCAATTCCAGCTGCGCCTCCACCAATCACAGCTACATCAGTCCTTCTCACCAGACTCCCTATTCCTTCATTATAGCTCACAGTGGCTATCGAGCGTCCCGGTCAAGAATCTCACCAGCCCCACAGCATGCTTAAAGACAAGCATCAGAAGCACAGCATACTTAAACTCAGATGGCTTGACAACGCCTTCGGCCAAGAAGAAGGCCTCTTGTTATCCATGTATTGATGTAAATGCTCTAGTTGTCTTGAGGCTTGTGGTCTGGGGCATACCCCTCACCACAAGCAGGCAGGACAGATGTCCAACATGGCTAACCGCCCTCTGTGTTTGAGGCGCGCCGGCAAGTTCCCTATTGACCTAATATATGCCTGCCCTATACAATATGTTGTGTTAATCCAGTGGCGGTGAGATGTGAACGTCATTGGTTGGTGTTCTCTAACCGGGAAGCGCGTTATTCTCGGGGCGATTCTGGTCTAATGCGCAATATGTAGGAGGCTTGGCTGATGAGGTGTCCATTTTGTGGGGTTACAAAGGACCGCGTCGTAGATTCACGCATGAGCAAAGATGGGGCGATGATCCGAAGACGGCGTGAGTGCTCGGCCTGCCTAAAGCGCTTCACGACGTATGAGGAGATTGAGGACGTTACGTATGTCGTTGTTAAAAAGGACAAGCGGCGGGAGCCGTTCGACAGACAGAAGCTGCTGGCGGGACTGGTGCGGGCGTGCGAGAAGCGCCCAATAGGCACGGTTCAGCTGGAGGAGATCGTCAACGAGGTCGAGCGCCAGTTGCACAGCAAGCCGGAGAAGGAGATATCGACGCACGAGATTGGCGAATACGTAATGGATGAGCTGCGGGCGCTTGATCAGGTCGCATACGTGCGATTTGCGTCGGTTTACAGGGATTTCAAGAGCGCGGACCAGTTTCTAAAGGAGCTGGAGCAGCTGCTACACGCAGAGCACTAGAAAGCCGTTCTTAGGACATAATTCGGAGATAATACATGGATGACAATGAAGTTCTGAAACAATTAATAAAACGAAAGGCGGCGGAACTTTCGAGCGAGATACTCTCCGTGAGGCGCACCATACATCGCAATCCCGAGCTTGCATTTCACGAGCATGAGACCTCTGCCCTTCTGGCGGAGCGGTTAGAGAAGTTCGGCATAAAGGTTCAGCGCGGCGTTGGCGGGACGGGCGTGGTTGGGCGCTTGCAGCCCGAGATTGAGGGAGCCAAGACGGTGGCGATTCGCGCCGACATGGACGCCTTGCCAATACAGGAGGAGACTGGCCTTGAGTTTGCATCACAGCATCCCGGCAAGATGCACGCCTGTGGGCACGACGCCAACTGTGCGATGGCGCTTGGCGCAGCACTCATCCTGAACTCTGAGGAGGTCAAAAAATCGCTCAAGGGCAACGTGCGTATCTTGTTTCAGCCGGCGGAGGAGGCTCCACCGGGCGGCGCGATCAAGATGATCGAGGACGGAGCGCTCGAGAATCCGAAGATCGACGCCATTATCGCCTCACACACGTTCAGCGAGGCGAAGCTCGGCGAGATAGTTTTCCGGGAAGGGCCGATGCTGGCAAGCGCCGACAACTTCGACCTGAAGATCATCGGTAAGGCAGGGCACGGCGCGATGCCTCAGCAGGGCAAGGACGCAATCGTAACATCGGCGGAGGTCATTCTGGGCTACCAGCGGATCGTCAGCAGGCAGATATCGCCGACCACTCCTGCCGTGATCACGATCGGGACGATTCACGGCGGCGACAGGTCAAATATCATCCCGAGCGAGGTCATAATGAAGGGCACCGTCAGGACGCTGGATATGGACGTCCAGAAGACGATCGAGCGGGCGATGCACGAGACCGCTGACGGCATCACCAAATCGGCTGGCTTGAGCTACGAGCTCGACTACCAGAAGGGCTATCCGACGCTTCTGATCGACCCTGACTTGAAGCGGCTAGTCGAGAGGGCGATAGGTGAGTTCGGCGCGGCAAAGTTCGTGGAGATGCCGTCCCCCGAGATGGGTGGCGAGGATTTTGCTTACTACACGCACCACGTGCCAGGCGTTTTCATGTTCTTGGGCGTCGTCTCCGAGACGAATCCTCAATGCCCGCTGCACCATCCCAAATACACGATTGACGAGCGTGTCCTGGGGATAGGCGCCTCGACTATGGCCTGGGTCGCAGCGAGGATACTGGCGGCGGGGTAAAACCGAGAGACGGTGAATGCTAGACCCCCGCGACCTTGTTGAACAGCTGAAACGGCGGTAGGGCAGACAGTCGCTCGAAGTCGTCCTGGAGTATCTTGGCATACGACCAGGATGCGCCCGTTAGCTCCGTCACCTTTTCGCACCATTCGCGCGCAGCCTGCGCCTTGAGCTCAACGTTCGCCGCCCTCATAGTCCTCCTGGCGCCAGCTCTGAACCGCCTGCCGTATTCTTGCCGCAAGTTCCATCAATGCCATCTTGTCATTTCACCAGTAGTCCAATCAGGTCCTCTCTGGACAGTCCGCACTGACTTAGGATCGCGAGTAGTGTTCCCCTTACCGAGGTCATCGTGCAGAGGCACGACGGTTCTGTGAGTCCCTTTTCGGAGACTTACATGACTGCCCCTTCGCCGGACTACAACGAACCCGGCCTTCTTTAGGGCCCGGATCAGTTCCTCGCCAGAAAGAACAGGCAGTTTAGCTGCCAACGGCGATCTCGAGGGGGTATAAAACGACCTCGCTGAGGCTCTCAGGTAGATCTTCATCTCCGAAACTCTCAATATAGAGCTCCACAGCCTCCTTGAGGTTTGCCTGGGCCTCCTCAATTGTCTTCCCCTGGCTCACGACGCCCAACTCGACACAGTGAGCCACGAACCACTTTTCCTCCTTGGTGATCACCGCCGTGAATCTCTTAAACATAGCGCAACCCCTCCAAATACTCGTCCAGATTCCTGAAGTGAAGCGGCTTGCTCCTCATCTCCTGAAGCATCCTGAGGTCCTCAGCATCCTCGAGGCGCTCCAGCATCTCCTGGTATTCGTCAATATCCAGGATAACTGCGACCGGCTTGCCATCTCGCACTATGACTTCCTGCGGCCTCACTTTCGCCCTGTCACTCATATTCTTACCTCCACGAGCTTCGTCGTGTCATTGCCGAATATATCTAAGCCTCTCGTGCATCATACTCCGCCGACTAGGCTGTCGGGAACCTCCTTTGAGCCGAAACTCTCAAGGTATAGCTCCACGGCTTCCTTGAGATTCGCCTGGGCCTCCTCAATCGTCTTCCCCTGGGTTGCCACGTCCAGTTCAATACAATGGCCGACGAACCATTTCTCCTCCTTCGTGATCACCGCTGTGAATCTCTTAGACATTGCCGCACCTCATTCAGTCCCGGCTGGCCTTCGCTCGGACTTGGCTTATCAGCTTGAGCGCTTTATCTAAATCTGCCTTGATCTCCTCGCGTTCGTACTCCGCAGGGGGGCCCGGCGGATAACGCCCATCAATGTAATACCGAGACGCTTTCTCGCAAAGCTCTAGAAAATCGCCGAAGCCGTCGTCGAAGGTCGCGATGTGATTGAGGAGCGCATCGAGCTCATGTGTCCTTGCGGCTTCCTGCCACGAAGAACGAGGTAACCTTTCAGGTACTTCTCGATCGCCTGCTGAATGTGATACACAATAGAATCTGTGTACCCATACTGCTCGTAGATTAACTGTGCCGTCTCTATGTCGTGCCGACCTCTTTCGAACCACTCCTCAGCCTGCCGCCTGAAGGCCTCATCCATAGAGCAACTCCCCCCTCTCAAGTATCTCTTCGACGAAGAAATCCCTCATAGAGAGCCTATCCTCAATCTCTTTCTCAGTGTAAACCAGAGGCGATACTGAGACCACCTGGATATGGTCCCGGACAAGCCTTTTCACCTCAAGCCATCTCTCAATGGGCCTCTTCTCAGTGTCCTTGATGATCAGAAGGTCAACGTCGCTATCCTCGTCCGGCTCGCCGTAAGCATAGGAGCCAAACAGAATCACCTTGCTGGGTTCATATCCCTCGACTATTCTTTGAACGATCTCAAGGATCGCCTGTCTCAGTCTTTCATCGGCTATCACACTGCTACCTCCAAGAGCCTCGTCGTGTCATTGCCGAATATGTCAACCACCTTGACCAGCATCTTGTATTGGCCGGGCTGTTCGTAAACATGCGAGGCGCTTGTCTGAAGCTTCGGCTGCTTGCGTGTCCTGAACGACCGCCAGCCGTTGTGAAGAAGGCTGAGTCATAGCCCCTTCATCCGTTGGCAGTTGGCAGTCAGCAGTTCCTTCATCCTTCCGCCTTCATCCTTGTAAGAACGTCCGTATCAGACCTCCACTGCCACAGATTCAATCCGCGAAATCGTCTTGGGACGCAGCCGACCAATTCGAACATAGACCACCTTCTCGCCACGCGACTCGATCGCGCGGCCTAGCTCTCTGTTAGAGGCACAAAGCTCTGTGTCGTAGTCTGGTAGGAGAACGATCTGGGCATCCTTCGGGATGGTCGATTCTATCTCGGGATGCTCAAAAAGGTAACGGCTGAACTCGGCGCTCAATTCGATGTTCTTCTGAACAACGTCTTCTTGTAGCTTGTTCATCACTCCTCCAAGAATCTTTTGCGGTAGGAAAACCAGTTTGTCTTGAGGTCGTTTTCCGCGAAGGTCAATGCGTCATTCAAGTCCTGATTAAAAAGAGGTGTTTTGATCGTGTTTCCCCGTCTGTCGAGCAGGTCTCGATGGGCGAATCCGTGCGCCGTATCATAGCGCACCACCGGCCTCCATTCTTCGTCCAAGAGGGTCTCCAGCTGCACCCGGAAGAAGACAATCCGTCCCCTAACTCTGATGTGAACATGTCTGTAGCGGTCCTTCGGGCCTAGTCGGATAACATACTCCGTCGTCTGCTCCGTGATTATCACTTGCCCTTCCAGACCAGCTCAGTCCTCTCAACGCCTTTCATCCTTCATCCTTCCGCCCTCATCCTTCTCCAGTATTAGCTCGGCATCATCATTAGGAGCGGGCGTCCTGAAGCCGGCTCACGGGCGCAGCCTCCTTCGACTAGTCGAGGCTTACCTCGGTGTATTGCATCTCGTCCGAGCCCATGTAGCGGATGCGCTCCGGTTTGAGGCGAAGCACGACGTAGTCGGGGTTGTCCGCATCGCCCACATGTTCCTTCATCACGGGCATGAGGTCGAGCAGCTCTTGCTTATCCGCCCTGTCGGTGCTGACCATGCACTTGCCCGATAGACGGACATGCTTCCCCTCTTTGTCAGCAAAGCAATACTCCACGTAAGCGACCTTCTTAATATCGACCGTCTTCGCATCCTTCATACCGGTTGCACACCAGAACTCCTTGCCAAACCAGCCGCAGCCGCCCATCGGCCTGACGCTTGCGCGCTCACCGTTCGTCGTTGCCAGAAAGCCCCAGCCGACTTGCTTCATAAACGCCTTCAGTTCCTCGAAATTCATGCCTCACCCTCCTCGTGACGTTTTGAGACTAATGTTAGGATTACGCTATTAATCCTTCCAAGAGTAATTCTCTAGTGCCGATGTTGGCAACAAGAATCGCCACTACCGGAGATTTTCGCATTTCTCCGTCTTGGTTAGACAGGTTATTGCAGGAACTCCAGCGCCTCGACCACTTGAGATCAGGCGACAGCTGGAGCATTCTCATCGGACACGACAGAAATATATGGCCATTTGCGGGGAAGTTCGACAGCGATGCGGAAGGATTACCTCATCTGTGTCTTACTGATTGCCTTTTGGGCGGTTGGCAATGTCGTCTGGCTGGCTTTGGACGACACGCCCCCAGTGTGGGACCCAGCGTTTCACATACTGGATGCTATCGAGGCGAGCCAGGCGATTTCACGGCTGGATGTTGGGCGGCTCCTGATGCTTCAGGGGGAAGGCACGTTTTACCCGCCGCTGTGGCACGTCGCGGCCGGCATCTTGATGCTTCTTTTCGGCAGAAGCGTTGACGTCGCAATCGCAGCTAACCTGCTGTTTGTGCCGGTGATCGTTTTTAGCATCTATTACGCGGCCAGGCAGCTCTTTGACCGGCGGGTCGGCCTCCTGGCTACATGCGTTGGAGTTCTTCTGCCTGGTCTTTGGGGATGGTCTCGGACGGCATACATTGACTTCGCTTTGACTGGCATGGTAGCGCTGTTTATGGCCCTCATCCTCGCGCCCGACGCACTACGTAAGAGGACGACTTGTGCCGCCTTGGGCCTCGTCTTTGGGCTCGGCATGTTGACCAAGTGGACATTTATCGTGTATGTGGCCGGGCCCGCTCTAGTTGTGCTCGTAACAGAGCTGCTCGGCAGGATTAAACAAGGGAAAGCCGAAAGCCGTTCTGGTTGTTCGACAAGAGGGTTCCTCGCGTGCGTACTCCTTCTCAGCTTGACAGCTGCCGTTGTTGCCTTGCCGTGGTATCTTCTGAATGCGAAGCACATACTGGCTCGCGCTGGCGGCACTGTTAGTGAATACCGCGAGATGGGTCCGTCGAGCGGGTTCTACACACTATTGGGAAGTTACTTATTGCGGCTCATCACCGACCAGCTTTTTGTGCCGTGCTTTCTTCTGGCCCTCGCCGGTGCCCTGATTAGCATCAGAAGGCCCAAGCCTCTGGCGTTCTTGCTGTCCTGGGCCCTAGCCCCGCTCCCGTTTCTCAGCGCCATCGGCCTTGCAGACCTGCGCTACACTTTGCCCATTGTGCCGGCATTCGCCATACTTGGCGGCATAGCTCTACAACGACTTATGAGGCGCCGCTGGCCTAGGGCCGTGGTCACATCTATTATCGTGCTACTAGCTGCACAGTGGGTCGTTGTCTCGTTTGGGGTTGGCGTCCATTCGAGCGTTGCCATCGAGGTCGGCGGCGTTCATCTGCCCATCTGGGGATGCATCGCTCAGGAGGTTCGCCCGGCGCTCGAGGCTTATTGGCCCTACAAAGAGATACTCGGCCATCTGACCCAAAGCGGCGTTGAAAGGCCCTCTGTCTTCGTGGTTCCTGTGTCGGCCGAGATCAATCCCTGGACGCTGATGCTGGAGGCGCGGCTCGCAGGGACCGGCAATGTCCGGGTCTGCTATCGCTCATTCGACCGGCCTGCACAAGATCATGTCGATGCTCTGCTGAACTCAGATTTCATCCTGTGTAAGGATGGCGGGCAGGGAGTATCGCCGTTTGCCTCAAAGGCTCTCGTGCTTGGTGGACTGCTGCTTAACGACATCCGCTCCAGTACGATTTGCGCCTCGCTTACGAAACGCTTCCCGCTTCCCGACGGGTCGTCCGTTTACGTGCTTGGGCCAAATCGCATCTCGCAAGAAGCGGCCAAGGCGCTTAAGGAGAGATTCGTCGCTGAGGTCGAACGGCTGGGGCGACCAAAGCGACCGGGGCGATTCGTCTCCCCGAATGAGACGAGCGTGTTCTCGAGATTTCCAGAACGGGTCCGATGGTCGCCTGCAGAAGAGTCGCTCTGGTATGTCGTTCGCATCTCAGGAGCGGTTCCG
The DNA here is from genome assembly GCA_035527515.1 of bacterium. Lineage (NCBI taxonomy): Bacteria > bacterium. The sequence goes on along the minus strand of DATLAJ010000167.1, from coordinate 21,093 downwards.
ACGATAGAAGTAAGAGTCTGTGGAGAACAGCTAACCGTCGCAAAGATGCAGGCAGACCTAATGCCGCCGGGACAATACACGATTGAAGTCGCCGCCGCGAACCCCAAGGGCCGTTCAGAATGGCTGAAGGGGGAGTTCATCGTGGGGCACTTCTGAATCTCTTCTGTGGCTTCGCCCGCGTCATTTCTCGCGTCCGTTGGAGAAGTTACCCCCTGGGCCGGCTTGAGAACGGGCTAATGGCCATCGTCGCGTGGGTCTGGTGCGGACTTGGCCGGCTGGCCTGAACTCGCGTCGATCTGGGCAAGCTCAGCACGTGCGAGGCGCCCCAGTTCGCTCGCAAGCGGAAGAAGCTTCGGGAGCGGAGGCTCCCCGCCGCGTCGAACTCAAACTCCGTCACGTCGCTCTCAGGATTCGGCATCTTCGTCATCTGGTTCACGACGGAATACTGCCACGTCGTATTCCCGCCGCCGTCATTACTGCAAGCTGAATGTAGCCTCTGCCAGGTTGCTTGCCCAATCGAAGGTCACTGGCTCGAAGGCGGCCATGAGGATAGTGTATTCGCCAGCTTTTATGATGTCGGATGGTTCAGCGGGCGTAGGGATGGTGAATGCGAGGACTTCCGCGTCGAGGCCCGCGGCGAGAACTATGCCGGGAAGCCACGGACCGATGTCCATCGACCAGCCACCTCCCACCGCGTACCAGCCAACGTGCTCGGGTCCGAGATAGTCGTAACACACGAACAGATACACATCGACCTCGGACTCATCTCCCATGTTGTTGGCCCCCACATAGAGATAGATCGTATCTCCGAAGTCATAGGAACTGCTGTCTGTGAATACCCGCAGCACAAGTCCCCCCACACTACTGCCTGAACCAGCCAGATTCATCTCAACGCTCGGCTCATCAGGATCGTTCGATTCTACGGAGACGACGCCAGAGTAATCCGAGGCCGACTCTGGACCGAATATCACATCGAATTCGATCTGGTTGTCCGGCTCGATACTACATGGAAGCGAAATCTCTCCCAAGTCAAGGGAGAAGCCATCCCCATTAATCGATACATGATATAGCTCAAGAACTGCGTCTCCCGCATTATCCACCACTATACTGTCAACCGCCTCCCCACCAACCGCAACCTCGCCGAAATCAATGCTCTCCGGGCTCACCACGATGCGAGGCGCTGGGAATCGAACGTTGACACTGCAATCGGGATTATCCGGCAGCGATTCCCCGTTGCCGGCGGTATCTTCTGCAATCGTCGCGAACTCGTAGAGGCCCTCGCTCTGCACACTCGGCCGGAAGTTAAAGCTCGCGTTCGCCATCGGCGCCCAGAGGCCGGCGTTGGCCCAATCGCCGCCCTCGAATCTATACCACAGAGCGACCGAGCTCACCCCGCTCCCGGCATCCGTGGCCGTGTAGGACACCGCGACAGGGAAATCATGGGCCACTTCGTCGCAAGAGCAGCTTGAAGCGGGCGGAATCGTATCGACCAAAGTTGTGGCATCGGGAGCATCAGGCAGCGCCTCAACATTACCCGCGCGGTCACGTGCGAACGTGGCAAATGCATAGGTTCCATCGTCTTGGGTGGGTGGCGAGAATTCAAACGAGCCGGATATGGCAGCGCTCGTAGACGCGATTCCGCTGTCTGTCCATGTCCCGCCTTCGTAGCTGAACCACAGCTCGACCGAGGCAACCCCACTCGTCTCATCGGTCACGCTATACTCAACCTCAATCGGATACTGGTTGACCATACCTGGGGATGCACATGACGAAACTGGCGCGGTTGTGTCCACGACGACCGTGCAGTCTGGTCCTTCCGGGAGCGATTCCGTGTTCGAGGCAAGGTCCTGGGCGACCGTTGCGAACTCATAGACGCCATCAGCGGCCGCGACGAAGGAGAACACCCCTTCAGGCTCCGCCTCGCTCAACCCTGAATCCACCCAGCCCCGCCCCGAATCTGGGCCTCGATACCACAGCGAAACGGAGACCACTCCGCTGGTTGTGTCCGAGGCCGAGTATGATACCTGAACAGTCGAACCAGTCGAATATGCCTCGCACGAGGCGCTCGATGTCGGTGCTGATGTATCATAGACCGTTGTGGCCTGCGCCTCATCCGGCAACGTGCTTCTGTGGCCCTCGATGTCCTCCGCGACGACTGCGAACGCGTATTCGCCGTCCCCATCCGGCGGCTCAAAAGATAACTCCCCAATCGCCTCATACCCGCGCAGGCTGCTGTCCGCCCAAGACCCGCCCTCATACCTGTACCACAGCTCGACGTGATCCAATCCACACAGGGCACTCACCTCGTATTCGACGGCAATCGCCGTGTTGGCGTATTCCGGCGAAGTGCAGTGTAGGATAGTAAAATCCGGTGCGAAAACGTGAAGCTGAGGTTGGTCAACAAAACAGGCTACAAGGAACTTGCCCGGCCCGATGATCGTTGGTAGGCCGCTCCTAGGGAGGGCCTCTCGCACCCATCTCAGCTCTCCCTCGCTGTTAATGCAGTGAATTTCGGTATGCGCAATGCCTTCGGCGTAGATCAGCGAAGCGCCATCCGATGTGGTCACCAGGTGGCGGGCAAGCTCGCAATCCGAAACCGTGTATGTCCATTGCAGCTCCCCATCCGGTGACATGCAGAATAAATGAGAGTAATCGGAGTAACCTGCCTCATGCTTGTCCCATTCCTGATACACAGCCATTATCCTGCCAAACGAATCCCATGCCAGCGATTTGCACCACGAGCCCCATCCCTCGAACGCCGGAGAGAACGTCCATTTCTCTTCACCTGCGGAGTCCACACAACAAATGACGTCAACATCATATTCCCAATATCCGCCCTGCGCGGATCTCTCATGCTCAAATATGGTTCTTTCACCTGGCCCGATGCTCAGACCAGTGATATGGTCACTGGGACCTGTTTGTATTTCATGGCGCCAGCGAACGTTCCCGTCGGCATCCAGGGAGGTCAGGAATGACGATCCAATTAAAGCGTATATGTTGCCGCTCTCCGCGACGGCCAGCCCTTGAACAGACCCAGAACCGTAAGTCCAGGCGACTTCTCCTTCCGGGCTGATAGACCAGACTGCGGTTGTCCACCCATCACCAATGTCCCTGTTTAGTATGGAGCAAGCCCCCAGGAAGCCCGCTCGCGCATCGAGGCTATAATCCTGGCAAATCCCCCCATCTCCGGGAAACGTGTATGACCAGTTCATTTGGCCCCCGGAATTAACGGAGTAAAGGACGATGGGATTATCCACGGAGGCGCCTACCGCGTAGATTGTATGGTCACTTGTCACAGCCCTTAATCCTGTGGTCTTGCCATCATCCGGGGCCCAGGTCCATTTCACATCACCCTCAATGTCAATCCGGGCTATGCCATCCGAAGATTGAACGTAGATCTCATTCTCACTATAGACAAGGGGGGTATAGACGTTCTCCTGTATCTCACAGTGCCCGGGTGAATCCGCCGGCGCAGGGAATAGCCCGCAATAGCTGTTTCGGGCGTCCTGCCCCGGCATACCCCAGACGGGTCCCCCGTCTCCGCTCAGCGCTAGTCTCGCATTGGCAGAACCACGCTCTGCGACTGCAAACGATGCCGATTCCATCAGGAACAAAGAAAGAATCAATACAACAACTAAATACATCACATCTTTCATTCTATTCATTTTCACCCTCCTTGAGTATGGTCGATAGCCCCAGACCAGCCTTACTAACCTTGTACTGCATCGGCATCACCTTTCGCCGGGAGGCCAGGTGTCCTGGCAGTCCCGCGAATCGTCGCAATTCCATGTCCCCTACCGCCGTCAGCGCCATATTCCGTGCCTCGCCGATCGTTATCAACGTAGCACTTCGGGCCGCGTGCGTGAAGAGCTCCCGCTGGGCCTTTTATTTGGCAGCAGTTCAAGCTCGAGACCAAGGCAGGCGAGAGAGAGGATGAATCAGCCTTAGAACTACCCTCCGTCCTTCGCGGATAAGAGGATTACGTTATGAAGGATAAACCATGTCTATGGAAGGCCCTGGTGTCTGGCCGAAGCGTTTGTTTTTTGGAACGTGCTATTCCTTATCCAGTATAAGCTCGGCATCATCCCTCGAGGCGAGGCAATCACGCGGCACGGGTGCTCACGGCGAGGATACTGCTGCTGGGTGGTCTGGTTACAGGAGGGATAAAGCTGCCGCTGTGATTGCCCGGCTAATGGCCATCGTCGCGTGGGTCTGGTGCGGACTTGGCCGGCTGGCCTGAACTCGCGTCGATCTGAGCGAGCTCCTTCTCGAGCTCTTCTATGCGGGACGCGTCGAAGAACTCGTATTGACTGCGCGCTGAGTCGCCCTCATGCCTGGCCCTCTCTCTCGCCTTTTGGACGCCATCGAAAGGCAGGACAATGGTGAACTCGGTCCCGACTCCTTGCTCGCTCTCCGCGGTTATCTCGCCACCATGTTTCTTGATTATGCCGTAGCTGATCGAAAGGCCTAAACCTGTGCCCTGCCCAGCCGGCTTGGTCGTGAAGAACGGGTTGAATACATCCTTCAGCGCTCCCTTCGGGATGCCGCCGCCGGTGTCCTTTATCTTTATGACAATGTTGTTGCGCTCGGTGTATGTCTTTATCCAAATGGCACCCTCGCCCTCGATCGCCTGAGCCGCGTTGACCAGGATGTTCATAAAGACCTGATTGAGCTGGCCGGGGTAGCATTCCAGCTGCGGCAGGTCTCCGAACTCCTCGTGCACCGTGATCCTGTTCTTGAGCTCATGGTGGATAAGCTTCTCAGTGGTTTTGATCCCGTCGTTGATATTGGCGTGCTTGACCTCGGCCTCATCAACCCTGGAGAAAGTCTTGAGGTTGCGCACGATGTCCTTGATGCGCACCGCACCCTCCTTCATCGACCTGATGCTCCAGGGAAGTCCTTCCTCCAAAAGATAATCAACATCCTCCTCCGCATTGATCAGCCCATCGGCGAGCTCCTTGACCTTGCCGCCATTACCGTCCTTAATCGCCTTCAGCAGGTCCTCGTGCCGCTCCAAATAGTTTACAAGCTCCTCAACATTGCTCTCGAGCGCCTCGGCTCCGGCATAGACAGAGGTAGCGGGGTTGTTGATCTCGTGCGCGATGCCAGCAACCAGCTGCCCCAGCGAGGACAGCTTCTCCGCCTGAATCAGCTGCTGCTGCATACTCTTCAGCCGTTCCAGGCTGTGCTTCAGCTCCAAGGTGCGCTCGTTTACACGCTGCTCGAGAAACTGGTTCGCATCCTTCAGCTCCTCCAGTAAGTCCGCGTTGCGACGCCTTAGCTCCGTTTTCTCCAGCGAGGATCTCACCACGCCAACCAGGTGGTCCTCGTCGTAAGGCTTCTTGATGTAGTCAAAGATGCCCGACTTGAAAGCGCTCCGCATATCCTCAAACTCGGCGAAACCGGATATTACTATCGAGCCGATCAATGGATACTTGGCGTGAATCCTCTCCAAGAGCTGCGCACCCGACATACCGGGCATCCGCTGGTCTGTGAGGACGAGATCGATATCTCCGTGATTCTCCTCAAGGATATCGAGCGCCTCCTCCGCACATCCAGCCCGGAAAAACTCAATCTCGCCATCCTCGTCTCTATCCTCCAGAACGTCGATTATTGTCTCGAGGACGTGGGGCTCGTCATCGACAACGAGCAGCTTGTAACGACCAGCTCCACTACCGCTCACCATCAACATCTCCTCGACACAACGGAAGGTCGATCACGAACTCCGTTCCCTCGCATCTCTTGCTGGTAAACTCCACTTTCCCCCCTCGCCTGTCAATGATCTCCTTTACTATGCTCAGACCGACGCCAGTCCCTGTGAAATGCGACTTCGTTGTGAAAAACGGGTCGAATATCCTTTTCTTGACCTCATCAGTCATTCCCGCCCCGTTGTCGCGACATCGTATCCTTGCGAACCCATTCTGCTTGGCTATCTCAATCCGGATTGAACGCTCCCCGCCTGCCGGATACAGCCCGAGGTCTCGCTTCTCATTTATCGCATCAGCTGCGTTGTGCACCAGATTCTTCATTATGTATGAAATCTCATCCGGGGAGCACGCAACCCAAAGACCGCCCGGAGCACCATTAACAAAACTGATCTGAATGTTCTTCTCGCTCCTTAGATGGTCGGAGAAAAAATCAACGATCTGCTCTACCTCGCTGGAAACGTCAACCGGCGCCGGAACAACATCGCCACTTTCCCTTGCCTGCCTCAGCTGCTCGGACGCACTTCTGATAAGCTCAAGCTCCCTTAAACAAGGGTCAAAAGAACTACCGAGCTTCACCAGATCATGGTCTATCCCCCGACCCCTACCAGCCATCTTGCGGCATCGAGCGATCTCCTCCCTCAACTCCGAGGTAGGAAGCGCAGGGTCAATCCCCCGAAACTCCGCCAAGACATCGCGAACCCGGTCAAAATGCTTCCTGGCTAGCCTAATTGCCGGGAGCAGCACACTCAGCGCATTGCCTATCTCATGGTAAACCTCGGCGACTATACCGACCGGGACCACAAACTGCTGGCATTTCTCGAGGGCCTCAGCCCAGGGGTCTTCTTCAGTCCCAATACCCCCAGTGGGCCTCTGTACATTCTCACTCAAAACACGCTCCATACGTACATTCACCATCCGCTGGCGAGCTCTGCTCGTCCTAAATCTCAACAACAACACATGAAAAATGTGCCCTGCTCTTCCGGCAATTGCCAAAAGCCGGGCACTCACCCGGTGCAAGTCCGCTCAGTAAGCCTCTACGCACTAGCTCGTAAAAAGACGTCCTTCTCCCGGTCAAGGTTCTCGGAGAGACCTGCAAGGTCTGCAGCAACGAGCGATCCCGTCAGTGTGGTGGGCTGCCCATATAGAAACTGATCGAACTGATATACAGATTTGTTGACCTTTCTTACGTCAAGCGAACCGAATATGTAAACCGGCTCGATTGTAAGCCGAAGCCGTTCGCCCCGGAAGGCTCCTTTTGACAGCGATTCGATCTTCTGACCTATCTGGAGAGCGCTTTGCATCGCTGAAAAAAGCCTGTCGAAAGTTACGCGACTGTTCGGCCATCTCACCGCGTAAGTCAGATTGCTCGTCACACGTAGCGATCTGTGCCACATCTTCCGCTTCTCGAACCAGAACTTGAACGTCCCCTGAACATCCAAAACCTCCTGCTCAAACTTGTCCCCCAAAATCTTCCCCATCTCCTCAAGGTCCTCAGGAGTATTGGCGATCTTGGCGATCTCTCGCATGAAGAGGTTCCTGGGAGTCCGCGGGAACAACACAAACGACGCCTCAATAATGTATTCCTTCTCAGCGAGCTTGAACGCCTCAACGAACTCCTCACGCCGCTTGCGGATTCTCATCTGCTTCTCGTCGTAACTGAGGTCCTCAACCTTAATGCCAGCGTCCTTGAAGTCCCGATGAAACTGCGTCTGCATCTCCGTCTCGAAGTGCGTCATCATCTTACCGAGTACCAATTGCTGCTGCTCTATCGACTTGTTGATCAGCTGACGCAGCTTCTCTCGCTCCCACGGCTTGTCGATGTAGGCCGTTACCTCACCCTTGTTGATCGCGTCCTTCGCCACCTCCGCATCGGTGTAACCAGTCAGCAGCATCCTAATAGCATGAGGGTGCTTCACTTTAACCTTCACCAAAAAATCAACACCCTTCATCCCAGGCATCTTCTGGTCAGAAATGACTACGTCCGGCTCGAAATCGTCCAGGATCTTTAATCCCTCCTCCGCACTGCTCGCTATAGCTATCTCGTAGTCCTTTCTGAACTGATTCTTAAACATCCTAAGGATAGTCTCCTCGTCATCGACGATGAGAACCTTAGACTTCTGGGGGCGCTCCAATTGCTCTGTCATCATATCCCTCCGGTGGATAACTCCCTTTTTATTGACAATCGCCCACGTGTCTCGCTGTTATTCATACCAACGCAAAACATCTCCAACCATAAACATCTGGAGTATGATCATCTATATTAAATATAACAACATAGTTGACTCTTCGTCAACCCGCCTCGGACTTTCCGCGGCAGGCACAGAACATCACGCCCGGCGGGCACAGATGTGCGCCAAAAACCGAACACCACATCCGGCCAATTGAATCGAACGTGACGCCGGAAACCCAGTCGCCCAGAAGCCCATCCTCCGTTGTATAGGCCTTGAATCTGCCGTCCTTGTAACGGATGACGCCCTGGCCTGTCTTCCTGCTCATTGGATTACCTGAGCCGAGCCATAGCGCGCCATCAGGGCCCATGGTGATGCTCTGGATCGAGGGGTAGGGAAGGCCATCTGCTGTGGTGTATTTCTTGTAACGCCCTGTCCCAAGATTCGCCTCGATGAACCCAGTAGTAGTTGCGGCATAGACCATCCCGTCATCTCGTAGCAGAAGGTCCCTGATCTCATTCGAGTTCGAATAAGTCTCCCACGCGCCTCGTCTGAGCACGTTGAACCTAACGGTGTCGATGGGATCGAAATCGAGAGTCCCAGCAGCCGCCAGCCCCGCGTGGACTCTGTATCTGTGGAGCCCCTCAATCGGTTGAGAACTGCTGGGAAGACCAATCTTCAGGAAATCGACCGGGCCGACGCGCGCCCCTCCCGACAAGACGACCCCAGATATCGCTGGCGCCAGCTCAACGGGCCATCCGGGGTAAAAGAGAAACTCGCCAGAAGGAACCTCGAGCGCGAGGTAGAGGTCCACCTCAGCCTCCACCAGCGTCATGTTGATCGCCGACAACGAGACCGTGAGCACGTCGCCAGCGAAATAGCCCGTGGCGTCCGTATTGACGTCAAGTGACGTCCCGAAACCGAACGCCAACTGACACGCAGCGACAACCAATGCTGCGAACGTTGATAATAAGAGTACTCTTCGCATCTTCCTGCCTCCCTTGTCCCCGGGTTCGGCGTGGTGGCCTACACCCGGCCAAAACCAACTGTTGCCGATGGGCCGCCCGTGGGTCGTATTAGGCTCACAGAAGATGCGGGCCTAATTGCGAAAAACGATAACAGACATACCGTCAGCACCTCAAGCGCTCTTGTGCGAGGAGTTTTCGTAATCGTGCCCGGGCCTGCTGAACTGACGGCGTTCTTCCGGCATCCCCGCAAGGGGATGAACGTGAGTAGCCGTAGGTGAAACCTACGGGTCAGGGTCAGAGAAGGAAACATCATCAGCCCTGAAAGGGCTGAACATAGCCCTCTGGACGGGCTGTTCGACCCCTTCGGGCTCGCGAGCATACCGACGTGAACGGATTCCGTAGGTTCTACCTACGGCTACTATTGTGGCCCCCCTTCGGGGAACCGAAACGTCAGCATCACGTCAATCCTAATTCCACTGCCACTCTGCGCTCGTGCTACTCTGCGCTTCGCAGAGTAGCAAAGGCTACGAAGCACGAGTTCCTTCTTGGCCAGAACCAAGAACCACAGCCAACAACACAACACTCCTTAATCAAAAAATACGAAAACTCCTGGTCTGCAACGAAGAGTTTTGGCGTTGATCTGCCTTGGGCGCTTTCGATTGGGCAGAATGGCGCGGTCGGGTGCGATGGCGGCCAAGTTGACCTCTGGCGTCTTGCGGTAGAGCGAGTGAGGCCCGTTTCGGCCGCTGCGCGAGGGGTGTAATGTGAATGGGGAGCGGGGCGCTTTTATGTTGCCTCGCCATGCAGCTTGACATTTTGGCCAACTTCGAGTTATTCTTCATAGGAGAGGAGCGTTGTTGATGCGGGTGCTTTGAGGCACGATTGTTCAGGAAAGCGTTTGCCACGATTTGGAGGTTAGCTTAATGGGCAGCGAGTACAGGCCGGTAGCGAGGCCGGGTTTGGAGAAGTCCGAGATGGGCGATGAAACGTTGTTGTATAATTGCGAGAATGATAAGGTCTCGATGCTGAACAAGACGGCTGCAGCCGTCTGGGAGCTCTGCGACGGCAAACACACAATCGAGGAGATTGCGGCGGAGATAACAGAGAGCCTCGGTCCGCCGGAGGGGCGGGACGTCAAGAGCGATGTCGAGGCAGCGATCGAGAGGTTCAGAGAGGATGGGATACTTCACGAGTAGCTTGGCGAGCGGATTGGAGCCTGAAGCTTGACAGAGCAGATTTCGGTTTCGGTTGAAAGGCCCAAGATTCCCGATGGTTTTTTCGAGGTTTCTAGGGATGGGCAGTTTTTGTTGCTGCACCCGAGACTGCCGAGGTTCGCTATGCTCAACGAGACAGCCCGGTTCATCGCATCGCTATGCGACGGGAGACGGACCAGCTCAGATATAGCGAAGGTGGTTTCGAGTCACTACGGGGTTGAACTAGACCGCGTCGAGGCAGACGTTAGTGGCGCACTTAGGCAGCTTAGGGCGGGCGGGATGTTCAGCGACCGCGACGTGGCACAGAAGAGGTCTTATGGCAGGGTCAACAAGCGAGTGCATCTCACCATTACAGGACTCTGCAACCTGAGGTGTAAACATTGTGGGGCCATTAGTTCGCTGCACAAGAGCGACGGCCTTTCGACGTCGGACGTCAAGGGCATCGTGGACCAGTTGGCCGAGAGGCCGGACTCGTCAATTGCTATCACTGGTGGCGAGCCGCTCCTGCGCGGGGACATAGTTGAGATAGTTAAGTATTCTGCCGCGCGGGTGAAGACGATTGTCTCGACAAATGCCACGCTCGTAACCGAGGAGCTTGCCGGCGGTTTGGGCCCGCTTCCAGTCACATTTCAGGTGAGTTTGGACGGGGCTAGTGCGAGGGTGCATGATGCCGTTCGAGGCGCCGGCGCGTTTGAGAAGGCGCTTGCTGGGATCAGGCTTTTGCAGGCACACGGGGCGGGCGCCAATGTGGAGGTCTGCCGCACGCTCGTGGGGCAGCCGGACGAGGACCTTGACGCGCTTTTGGAGTTGGGCGAGAGGCTTGAAATCGGCGGGATAAGGTTTCTGTTTCTTGCGCGGCTTGGGCGAGCGGAGGATAACTTCGAGGCGCTCAACCCGACGCTAGATAGCTATCGCCATTTCTACCGGAGGTTCTTCGATATTCTGACCGATTCAAGCAGCAAGTTACCCATTGGCGGCGGGATGCCGGGCCTTTATATCGATGTGCCGGACGACGAGATGTGGTGCCACGTGGGCGAGATGTTTGAGGTCGGTCCCGAGGGCAAGATATACCCCTGTTCGATGCTCAATCAGCCTGAATTCGAGTTGGGAAATATCTGGAACATGACATTGCAGCAGGCAGCGGAGAGTGATAAGTTCATGAATCTGCATAAAGTTCTGGCAAGCAGGATGGAAACGGTTGAGGCGTGTAGAAAATGCTCGTTCAAGAACTATTGCCAGGGCGGATGCCCTGGAATGGCGCTGGTCGATAACGGGACGCTATTGGCGGAGGATGCGCAGTGCGAGCTGCGAAAGGAGCTTTTTGAGGAGCTCTTCTTCGAGATATTCCCGAAGCTCAAAGGCAAACAGTGCTTAAGTAGCTCAGAGGAGATTCAGATATAGTAATGTCGAGCGGGGTCCGACATGTTTGACATTCGTTCAGCAGGACAGAAGCGCTAGGAGAGGTAGTTTGGTTCGATTCGCTACTCCAAGCCCCGAGCAGGTGATCAGTAGGCACGGTAAGCTCTGCAAGTATGTCCAGTACTATCGGGTGTTCGAGCTGGACTTCTGCATTCGGTCTGACTCACCGCGGATTCTCTCCTACTTCAAGAAGATGTACTCTCATTTTATTGTGCCTCCTCCTGATAAGCCCGTTGTGACGAACTACGTTATCGAGACGCCCGTAGTGAGGGGCAATCCAGTCGTGGTTGCTGACGACAAGGTCTATGTTGTCTCCAATCCGGACATATTCCCCGGCTTTTCATACATGACTATCTTTAACTCGTTCATCGCGAAGCTACAGAACCATTTCCTGATTCATTCGGGCGCGGTTGGGTTCAAGGGCAACGGCATAATAATCCCCGGGGCTGCGCGATGCGGTAAGACGACCGTTACGTTGTCGCTGATTGGTCGGGGATTCTCTCTGTTTTCGGATGAGGTCGCGGCAATACATTGGCTTGACCACAAGGTCTATCCTTTCCCGAGGGGTCTTGGGATGCGCGAGGGAGTGGAGCACACTTTCAAAGGCATTGACCTTGAGGGGCTCGAGACCATCCCGATGATCGGCGGCGGCTTCAAACGCGTGTTAGACATAGGTGAGTTGAAGGGGGCGCTTGCCACAGAGCCCAGCCCGGCGAAGTTCATTTTCTTCCTTGTCCCCTCGGCTGACGAGGATTTCTCCCAGGCCTCCTCCGCGGCGATCTTATATCTCATAACCAGCGAGGTCTCGGACAAGATGCTTAGCGAGATGAGGGCGGTTGACGGGGTTGAGTCCACGGAGGTCACCGGCGATACCTCCGATGCGAAGTTTCCGATAATACGCTTCCGCGTCCAGAGCGGGTATCCTGTCCTCGCCAAACTGGAGGAGGTCTGCTACAAGCACAATGTCCTGATATTTGACACCGTTAAGGGCGAACATGCTCAGCCTGACTTCTCAGGTCCTCCTCGACTGACGCCCATGCCCTATTCAAGGGCGATGTTTGAGCTGCTGACGAGGTCGCGCACGGGCGCGCGCTCGGCGCTATTGACCAATCAGTTCAAAGGAAGCGTCACAAAGATGTACCTCGCCCTGGCGGATATCGTCCGCAAAACCAAATGCTACGAACTGGTTGTCGGCAAGCTGGACGACATGATCGATATGATCGAGGAAACCGTATCCGCTGGCTAACCGACTGTAATCTGACTTGCACCTCGAAAGGGGCTTAGATATGCAGAACACTTTCGTTTCGAGAACATGTCTTTGCTTTTTGCTAGCTGCCTCGCTCATTGTGGCGCTGGGGGGGGTCGCTTTTTGCTCTGAGGCTCCAGAGGTCATCGTTCGAGAAAGCGGCGACAACTACTTCCTGATCGATTTTGAGTCGCCCAGCCCGACGTTCAGCTGGCAAGAGATCCAGGGCAGTATGTTTGATACCGTGAAGGTCGCGGGCTGCGAGAGCATCGCCGAACCAGGAAAGCCCGACGTGCCGTTTATGGGGTTCTTGCTCGCGGTTCCCGCCGAATGCAAGCCTTTTGCGCGCTGCGAATCAGTTCAGGAGGAGCAGTTCTTCGGTCTTCGCGTAGTCCCGTGTTTTCAGTACGTCGAGGTTGAGACCGGCGATACGACAGTTATTGAGCCTCGGTTCGAGCTGGACGAAAAGCAGCATGCAACCGACGCGTATTATCCAGACTCGTTCGTCAGGACTGAGTTCTTCGGGGTGTTCCGGGGCCAGCCGGTCATCCGCGTCATGGTCTTCCCCGTCAGGTTCAATCCCGTCTCGAGCGAGCTTCGGGTGTTGAGGCGGGCAACGCTAAAGGTCTTCTTTGACGTGCTGCCGTGCGACTCAGACGCCAAGATGGCGGGCGTCTTGCACTCCGGGGCAGGCTCGTCTCAAACGATGGTCAACGCCGTTAAGAGCTGCGTTGCGAACCCTCGGGACGTCCGGCCTCTGCTGGTTCAAAACGAGCCTGCGTTGGGGCCGACCGCGACGGAGCTTTTGGATGCCTCGGACAAATATAAGATCGCAGTGAGCGAGGACGGAGTTTACAAACTAACTGGCGCCGACCTATCCAGGGCTGGCATTGACCTTTCTACGATCAACGCGGCCAATTTAAGCCTCAAAAAACTCGGCCAGGAGGTCCCGGTAATTCTTGAGGACGGCGGAGATGGGAGCTTCGATGACGCTGACTACATCCTCTTCTGGGGCGAGGCGCCTGATAGTGAGTTCACCAATGATAACATCTACTGGCTTTCCTTTGACGATAGCGGCGCGGCGCGGATGCAGGAATCTGATGCCCATCCGACCGGCACGGCGCAGGTTGCCACGTCCTTCGTCGAGACGCTGCACATCGAGCAGGATAACGTTTATTGGCAGAACATTCCTAACGGAGAGGGCGAGGACCACTATTTCCATAGCAAAGTAACCGCGCCGGACACGGAGGTCTTTCTGTTAGATACTTACAATCTCTCTTCCGAACCTTTCGACGCAACGTTCGTTGCCGAATTCCGGGGCAAGACTGACGTTACAGGTGTTGACCCTGACCATCACACTCAGGTAATCCTGAACGACCAGATTATCGATGACAAGACCTGGAACGGACAGATCAAGTTCGTCCAAAGCGTTAGTGGGGCGCAGTCGATGCTAGCAAAGGGGCGCAATGAGCTCAAGATCAACTACCCAGGCGACCTAACACTCCTTGACCAGGTCTATCTCAACTACGTTCAAGTAACCTTCCTCGCAACGTTCGTGGCGACAGAGGGCATCCTCGCATTCAGCCCCCAAGAGACGGGCCGGACGGAGTTTCGAGTTAGCGGTTTCTCGTCGAACGATGTTCTGGTCTTCGACGTAACAGACCCGTTGGCTGTCTGCTATCTGGCCAACGCCTCTGTCGAGGCTGACGGAGGCGTCTACCTCGTCAGGTTTGAGGATGACGCCAGCCCGAGCAGAAGATACGTAGTTCTTGACACCTCCGTGCTCAAGACGGGCTTATCGCCAACTCTCGACGCCCCGTCATTGCTGAAATCGCCGAATAATCGAGCGGACTACATCATCATTTCACATGCCAATTTTCTCGAGGCGGCGCAGGGGATAGCCCAACACCACGCCGCGAAGGGCGAGGTGGTGCTGATCGCTGACGTGGAGGATGTTTATGACGAGTTCAACTTTGGCGTCAAGAGCCCGGATGCGATCAAGGATTTTCTTGAGTATGCCTATGAAAGTTTCTCTCCACCTCCTCCGACGGACGTGCTGCTAGTCGGCGACGCGAACATGGACTATAAGAACAGGATCGGACACGAGGTGGATTTCGTGCCGACGCACGTCCATACCGACCCTGATCCCAGACGGATCGGCGAGACGCCGGGCGACAACTGGTTTGTCTGCGTGGATGGCTCGGACATCTTGCCGGACATGAACATCGGACGGATATGCGCCAATCGAGCGAGCGACGTTGATGACGCTTTGGCCAAGATACAGGCCTACGATAACGGTCAGGCCAGCGGCGATTGGCTCCATCGGGTGTTGTTTGTCGCTGACAACGAGAGTGTTTCTGTCTCGCTTAACAACGAGCTGGGCACGGGCTTTCTTCCTGACGATTATTCCGCAACCCAGATCAACTACAACGACTATGATTCGTCGGAGAGTGCCAACCAGGAGATTATGTCGAGTATCAATGAGGGCTGCCTGCTGATCAACTATGCAGGTCACGGGAACGTCAACAGGTGGGCTAAGGGAATGTTTGATTCGGGCGATATTGGTCAGCTTGAGAACGGAGACAAGATGCCTTTTGTGATCATGCTGACTTGCCTGAACGGGTTCTTCCCAATGTGGGACAGCACGGCCTGCCTCGGCGACGTGTTCGCGAGAACCGGGGGCAAGGGCGCGATTGCTTCCTGGGCGCCGACGAGCGTTGATACTGCGTCGAGCCATCTGATTCTGGCCAGAGCGTTTTTTGAGTCCGTATTCTACGATCTCGAGTGCTATATAGGGGCTGCCACGACAGTCGCCAAGGTGCGAGGCTACGCTCAGGCGGGCTATGTCAGTTACTTCGACGAGATAGTCGAGACCTTCGTGCTGTTTGGTGATCCGGGGCTTGCGCTGGCAGTTCCGACGGCGCCTTCTGGCCCAAGGCTGACAGTCTGGACTGACAAGGACACATACTACGCTGGCCAGACGCTCAACGTGGACGTCATGCTCGAGAACACTGGAGGCGAATCTATGCAGGTGGACGCTTACCTGGCTCTCGATTTTGGCGGCGCCCTTCTCTACTACCCCTCATTCGGCCTCGATCCGTCGCCTATCCGAGTCGCCCTGCCGCCGTATCTGAAGCTGAGGCTTCGCGCAGCATCGCTGCCGGTGCCCTCTCCGGCGCCTGCCGGAACTTATGCTTTCTTTGCCGCACTGACACAGCCGGGCGACATGTCGAGATTCATAGGTGGGATAAGCCAGGCGCAGTTTGAGATCCGCTAGTATGGACAGCCTAGAAAATCCATCCTACACCGGGGAACAGGCTGGAAGAGGCTGTCCAATAAGTCGGGTCCGAGGTTGTGTAGGGGCGTGGCTTGTCTCCGCCCATCTATATATTCGGGCAGACACAAGGCCTGCCCCTACATGTGGCTATAGAACGACATCAATGTCGTGTAGGGGCGGTTCACGAACCGCCCTTAAGGTGCCTGATCGGATTAGACCAGGGCGATTCGTGAATCGCCCCTACACAGGCCACACCGACTTATTGGACAGCCTCAGAAAGCGTCTCCTACACACTTGTGTCTCTTTCGACATCGCTTGAGATTGAATGTGACAAAGATTGACGGTCGCGTTGCGGACGAGATACTTGGCCTTTGGAAATCAAAGGGCAAAGAGAGTGTCCTCAAGACGACCGGCCTGAGCATGGTGCCAACAATCGAGCCGGACGATGAAATAGTCCTTCGACACACCGAGCTCGACGAGATTAAGCGGGGAGACCTGGTCACCTTCAAGGTCGGGCCTGAGGTCGTAACCCACAGAGTCATCAAACGGATCGAGAAGGACGGGAGAGTTTCGCTCCTTCAGAAGGGCGACAGCGGGCCCAGATGCTTCCCCCTGCCCGCCGAGTGCGTTGTTGGCAAGGTCGTTGAGATAAGGCTGAAGTCAGGCAACCATGTCATTCCAATGACTAGCTTGCTTGCCAGGTCTTTTGCACATCTCGTAGCGCTGCTTGAGCTCTGGTTTGCTGGGCCGATTCGGTTTCTTTCCGATATCCTACGCAAGAGAAGCCGGACAGATAAGCCCGGAGGCTTAGTCTCGTTCTGCTACCGCAATTCCTTGCGACTCAGGAGCAGGACGATACGCCCCCTTCTGAAAGCGATGAGGCTCTTGTGCAGGAAGCGCCTCGAGCGCAAACGCTAGGCGATTCACTCCTCGCCTTCCTAGCTTGGTTCCCGCGATTTGCACTCATTCCAGAGCGCGTCCATTTGCTCCAAAGTGGCATCAGCAGGGCTCTTGCCGTCCCTCTTGAGCGAGGCCTCAACAAACCTGAACCGCCGCTCGAAACGCTGAACTGCCTCGCGCAACACATCGTCCGGGTTCACCTTCAGGTATCTGCCGAGGTTCACCGCGATAAGCAGCAGGTCCCCGTATTCCGCACAGACCCGCAACTGATCATCGGCCGCCATCGCACGCTCAAGCTCCGATACCTCCTCCCTGATCTTCGCGAGCGCGCCACTAACATCCGGCCACTCAAATCCCACTCGACCAACCTTGTCCTGAACGACAAGCGCCCGCATGAAGCCCGGCAACGAGCTCGGGATGTCAGCAAGGACAGACTGTGCGCCTCGCTCGCCCTTCTTGATCTCCTCCCAGTTCTGTAGGACCTCCTTGGAGTCTTTCACATCCTCGCCCCCAAAGACGTGAGGATGCCGCCTTATCAGCTTCTCTACCGCCGCCGAGAGCACGTCCTCGATGCCAAAATCGCCCATCTCGCTCGATATCTGCGAGTGGAACAGAACCTGTATCAAAAGATCGCCGAGCTCCTGTGTGAGCATCTTTGGGTCAGACCTGTCAATCGCGTCGAGCGCCTCGTAGGCCTCTTCCACGAGGTTCATTTTGACCGAGTTGCGGGTCTGCTCTCGGTCCCATGGGCAGCCATTCTCGCCCCGCAAGCTCGCGATGGTCTCGACAAGCTCGACAAAGAGGTCTTTTCTCCTTGCCATACGAGCGACATCTGCGTCTTTATTCAAGGCGATGTTCTCCCCAAGAAACCAAAAGGGCTGCCCCGCGTAGGACAGCCTTTCTGGAGGCTATCCCATAAGTCGGGTCCGAGGTTGTGTAGGGGCGGGGCTTGTCTCCGCCCATCTATATATTCGGTCAGACACAAGGCCTGCCCCTACATGTGGCATACCCCGCTGCGTCATCCCCGTAGAAACCGACTTATGGGACAGCCTCTTCTAGCCGGTCCTTTAGAACGTCAGCAAGAGCATGGCCGCAAGCACGTTGTTAGCTTGCTTGCCATAGGGGCTAGTAACAGGATCATAGGCACAGCTGTCATCTAGATTCGCAACGTAATTCACCTGAAACCTGGCGTAATGCTTGTCTATGGCCACGTTCACGCCACAAGTTACCGCCCGCTGCAGATCGCCTGCGACCTCCCGGCTACTGTCAAGATACTCATACCGCACGACCGGCTCTACTTCCTGAAAGTAGTCGTAGCCCGTGTTGATCTTGTAGCCCACGTGCACGTAGAAGCCATAATTATCCCATGCCTTGTTGTCAGGAGCGAGATTGGCCTTGTTCTGGAGATAGTCCCTGTGCATCCCTATCCACTCGCCCGCCAGGTCCAGCCCATGGTAGTCAACCACAAACCCGGCGCTGTACTGCTGGTAGTTGGCGTGGCCACACAACGGGTCAGTATCCGGGACGCTCTTGGCGCCATAGGTGCCATACGTGTAGTTCCCGATAAAACTAATGCCCTTTATCGGCTGAATAGCGGTCCTCACGACCCAGTCCTTTTGGTCGTTGTCGTCGCTCGTATTGATTCCAGTGCCGTTGAACACACCGCCCTCGAGAAGAAACATCGTGAAATCGTCCCTCTCGAAGTGCAGCGTTGCCCTTGCCCCAATATCTATGAAGCACACCTTGTTCGCCAGAAAATAGGCTGTCGGCAGCGAATAGCCAATGAAGGGCAAGGTTCTGCTAGAATGCTTCGCCTCCCAAGAGACCGGCTTCCATTGCTGGCCGAATCGCAGGTCAAGATGCGGGAGTTTGAACGTGACGCTTGCGAGCAATAACTGAGGGTTCCCAAGCAGGTCAGCCTCCAAAAAGAAATAGACCTTATCATAAACGTGGCCATCAACATCGAGCCGGGCACGCCGCAGATCAAACGTATCTGCCCCCAGGTCCTCCTCATAACTGGCGTAATAGGTCTGAAGCGAGCCAAAAAGGCGCAAGTCGCCGTGGGCATGTTTCACTGTTAAAATGTCGCCGAACGCAGCGTTCGCGACAAGTGCCAGCGTTACTACAACAAGCCATGTCGTCCCAGCTCTCATCATTGTTGCCCTCTGTTCAGATTCATGTAGGCGCAGCACACACACGAAACCTTGCCACACTCAACCCCCTAAACCCCCTAGCACACACTCGGCCAGGTCTCGCGGTCCATACAATGCGAAAGGGGCAGAAAGCACAAACGCCCCTGCCCCTTGAATGCTAGCGAATTATGTCGCTCAGCAGCGGTCTGATGCCTGTCCTCTAAAACGCCGCCTGAAGCTGCGCCAAGAACACGTTGTCCGCTAACTCGCGGCCAGGACCGCTGTCGTTCAGGTTGATGATGTAATTGAGCTGTAGCTTTGCGTAGTGTTTGTCGATCGCCACATTAAGCCCGCAAGTAATAAGCCTCGCAAGGTCGTTAATCACGTGATTGTTGCTGTTCGGGTCGAGATACTCATACCTAGCGATCGGCTCAACCTCGCTGAAGTAGTCGTAGCCTGTGTCGATCTTGAACCCCAGATGGGTATAGAAGCCATACATGTCCCAAGACCGTTCGTGCGGGTCAACCATACCCACGCCCGCGGGCAAATATCTCGTGTTCATACCGATCCACTCGCCAACGAAGTCCAGGCCCTGATAGTCTATCGCCAACCCGGCGCTGTATTCTTGGTAAGGCTCATGGCCCGAACTCACGCCCAGTATGGAAAGCCCCTTGGCGCCATACGTCCCATACGTATAGTTACCGAAAACCTCCACGCCCTTAACGGGCTGTAGGCAGGCCCTCAGAACCCAGTCCTTCTGGTCGTTGTTGTCGCTTGTATTGGCGCCTGCCCCGTTGAACACGCCTCCCTCAAGAGTGATGAACGTGTAATCATCCTTCTCCAAGTGGAACGTCACCTTGGCGCCTATGTCTCGATTGGACACATTGTTGGACCTCATATACTGAGTCGGCACTGCGTAAAGGATGAATGGCAGTTTGCGGCTTGATGTCAGAGACTCGTAGGTGGCTGGTTTGTACATCTGCCCAAACGACAGATCAACGTGCGGGATATGCTTAAACGTGATGTAAGCGTCTTTCAGACCGTTCCCGCTCGTGTTCACGTCAAACTCAAGGTTGAAAAACACCTTGTCATAGACGTTACCTTCCACTCCGAGCCTAACACGGTTCATGTCAAACCCGTCAACTAGAGCATCATCCTCATACATCCCATAATAGGTCTGGATGAGACCCTTCAGCGTCAGCTCACCGTGCGCGTGCTTGACCGTGAGAATATCACCAAACACACAGCTTGCGGCAAGCGCGATCGCCATAACTAACAGCCAAATTGCTGCTCTCTTGGTCATCGTCCTCCTGTCTCCTGTTCCTTGGTTCACAACTCCAAAATAAATAAACAACCTTCAGCCATCAGACAAACTGCAGCAACCGCGCTGATTAGACCATAACACCTCGTGTTTCTGGTTTACCAATCAACTAGTGTCATTCGCCCCGATCACTGCTTGCCAATTCTCTAGCCCCACCAATCACCTCCTTACATCCTGCATTCTGAAAGTGATTGTCCCTCAATAATCAGCCTAACGAAGCCCTTCCGCACAAGCTCCCCAAATACAGTAACTAAATCTCAACGCAAGCCTAACCCACTCCTAATCCACATGTCAAGCGTTTTTTGACCTGCCGATCTTTCACCATTCCCCAGCGCATTTGTTCCTCCGTCTTGGGCGCCTTCGGAAACCGCAATCTCAGCTACATTATTGATCTCTGACAGCATCGCCATCGCAGAGGAGGTTGATCCGGAGTGCCTCGAGATTGTGAGAGTATCGTGAAGGAGCGGCGCTCGCCAGCCGTCGAGCACATCGCATCAGCGCCTGGCTAGAAGCCGTGGTCCTGTGGAACGGCCGGGACAACGTAGCCCGTGCCGGTCATCCCATTGTATATTGCGCAATACGCCTGAATGAATCCGCCATTATCCGTGCGAAACAGGATATATCCATAGCCCGCTGTAACCGGAATGAAGATTGGAACGCTGCCAGACGTCGAGAACATGAGCATCTCACCAGCCCGAATGCTGAACATATCGGCCATCGTGCTGCTACTGCAGCTGTAA
>DATLAJ010000166.1 GCA_035527515.1 bacterium | reverse complement strand
ACAGGAGGGAGGAGGTGCGCGACGTGCTAGAGAAGATGCTTATGTTTATGGCGCAGGGTGGGAAGGACACCTTCGGGGCGGACGAGGTTGCGGCGGCGCTGGGCGTGCCAGAGAGCGAGGTCACGCCGCTTTACAGGCAGGCGAGGGACATGGGTTGGGTTAAGAAGCTCTCAGATCGTCCGCCGATATTCCGTCTGACGGGGCGCGGCCGGTCCGAGGCATCCCGGCTACTCTCGCGGGCGGGGGATTCGCAGCGGCGTTAACTGCTGGCTGGCTAGACGGTGTGCTTGCCTCGGCGGGAGAGGTCCTGCGGCCCTGCCCAGGCGACCCTTCGCGCCTCGATGGTGACCACGATGGCAGACCTTGCGAAACCCTGTGTCGGTGAGACGGTGGCCGAGAAACGACCTGCAATGATGTCCAGTTTCAGCGCTGAGAAGGCGAGCCTCATCGCTCAAGAGATGGGCGCTGAGCTCACAGGGGGGGTAGGTAGCTGCCCCGACTTCGCCACTGCAGGCGTAGACCCCGGGGTGTGGCGTACGCCGTCGACCGAACAGGAGGCTTGAGAAGACCATGAGCCGCAGAGTCATCGTTATCCTAGTTCTACTCCTGCTCTGTTGCATGTGTCTATTGCCCCTTGCCGTGCCAGGAATCTCCCCTATTGGCGTCTATACCGTTCAACCGATTGGAGCGTTGCCCGACGGCGTGACACTGATCGTATGGCGAGCAGGCCAAGAACCCTTGTTCAACTCCCCAGATGCCATGTGCCTCAAGATCCAGGGGTATGTCAACTTGCTGTGTCGCGGCGTCGCGCTGGGGGAGGGCCCGGCCGACAGAATTATCATGCGATTGCCATACATCGAATGGGCCTACTTGATGTCCACAGGAGGCCAGACTTATGAGTAAGGGGGTGCAGAGGCGATGGAATGTGTAATCTTGGGCGGCTGGTTTCTCTGCGGAGTCCTCGCAGGCGCGGTTCTCAGCGGGAAGGGAGGCTCCGGGTCTGGGGGGTTCGCGCTCGGCTTGTTGCTCGGCCCCATCGGGATAATCATCGCAGCGCTCTGGCCTGTGTCGCAAAAGACGCTCGAAGAGAAGGCTCTCCAGGTTGGCGAGATGATGAAATGCCCCCATTGCGCGGAGTTGATCCGTGCGGAAGCCAACGTGTGTCGCTATTGCGGGCGCGAACTGGCGACCTCGGACTTCGTGAAGCAGGCGGCCGCAGCTAGCCGCGAACGCCGCAAGCCAGAGGCTCGGCA
Source organism: bacterium (assembly GCA_035527515.1). NCBI lineage: Bacteria > bacterium. The sequence continues at coordinate 1,823 of DATLAJ010000166.1, read as the reverse complement.
AATCCTCCTATATGCGATTCACCGAGATAACCGCAACGAGGAAGCTTGGGTGCAGCTCAGCAGAATCGCCAAGGACGAGCAGGAGTACGAAAAGAGCCTCAGGAGCGTTCTGGTCATCAATCCCGACAACGCACAGGCACGAGAACAGCTTGAGGACCTGGCGGAGCGTCGGGCGGCCCGCGACAAGGCCGCGAAGCGCGGCGCCCTGATCCTGGTGGCGGTGGTGGCGGCCATTGTGGCGGTGCTCGGATTGGCTTGGGCTGTTCTCACGGTGTGGGCGCAGCTGACAGGCTGATTAGGGATGTCGAGGAGTGGTTGCGCGAGCAAGACCGTTGGGAGAGGGCGGCTGACTGAGGCCAGCACATATTGGAGGACCGGGATCATGCCCTATGAGAATCTGAACAATCGGGAACTGGTCGACAAACTGGTGGAAGTGACGTTGCAGTTGGATCGCCTAAACGCGATGAAGGCCGAAGTAGACAGGCGAGTTCTGCAAGACATGGGGCAGGCTCCAGATGTTGACCGAAGCGTGGACAGGGAGTATCTGGAAGCAATTCGCCATCGCCCAGAATTGGACAAATTGCACGTCCGACTCTCCACAGGGGTTGTAGCGCGTGGCCTGCACGACGACTTGGTCAAGGCCCTGGCCAATGCTCGAAAGCAACCGCTGTAAGTGCCCCGGCGCGGTGCATGATTGATTCGGGGGGAACTGCAATGACATGTCGAGAGCCTATAAGGAGGCGTGGATAGGGATGAGCGTCAACGTGGACTTCTCAAAAGGCGGGTATCAGGGAGACATCATTGAGGAGACCTTTAAGCAGTTTACTGTCAAAAGTATGCCTTTCTGGTGGCATTTTCGTGAGGTTCTGCGAGCTAGCCAGCTTGCCTCGCCGCACTGGACTAGGGCAGACGGGGCTGCCCTCTCCGACGAGGAGCAAAAGGAATTGGTTGCCCTCAGCTTGATGAATTACGCTGTCTATACCGGAATAGCCGAATCACTTGCTTTCCTTGAGCAACTGCAATTTGAGGTATTCCGCACTACTTGTGACCCATGGCGGATATTCGATGCCAGGCGACACTGGAAGGCAACGTACTCAAGCCTCTACAGCAGTTTCAATGCGCTCTGCAACATTGTGTGCATAGTAGTCGGGCTCAAGCCCCCGTTGGGAGAGAAACGAGGTAAGGTCTGGAACTACAGTCCGTCGACTGCCTACCATCTTGTCAATGGCAAGGGGATAAACATCATTGCAGAGCCACTTAAGCGAGTGACTGAGCGGCTTGAGATACGGAATCAGCTCGATCACTACTGGCTGATATGGCATGGCATCGAGCAGGGCAAGTTCTTTATCGACAGCAAGTTCACCAAGGGATATGTTCCCCTCGACATCAGAGCGGACGTGTCATTGGACGTTGATGCCATCGAGCTTGCCCGAGAGCATCTGATCAAGTCAGCCGAGGATTTCAATGTGATTTACCGTGAATTATCGGTAGCTGGCGGGTTCTTGGACCAGTATGTTTCTGCCAGGGGCTGGATGGTTGACTATTCAGACTATGGTGAGCCTCACAACGCCCAGCGACCAAAGCCATAATCAACTCCGCCAGCGGAACACACGCCCGGCCAACTCGCGAAGGCCCGAGGCACGCAGCGAGGCGGCGGTGACGGCTGAGAGCGGCTGCCTAACGGTCATGGCAAGGCTTCCCGCGTTGGCCGAAACGACGAACTGGCAAGACGCCAATGAATTCGGCGTGCGTGGCGCTTCGGCTGCAACCCGTTGTTAGGCAGCGGCCAAGTGCCCCTCACCAAATGCCCGGAAGGAGGCGGT
>DATLAJ010000165.1 GCA_035527515.1 bacterium | reverse complement strand
TTTCTGAGGTTGAGCTCTGAAGCTGGCTGCCAGATAGGCACGGGAGTTCATGTCGACGGCCGAGTTGCTGCTTCTTTCAGCTAACGGGTGCGAACGAGGGGTGCAGGCTGTAATCCCCGACAGGGGATACCATGGGTAGCCGCCGTGCGTGCAACGCAACGGGGAGGTTAGAAAAGGGGATTGTGGCGTTATTCGCACCGTCAGGCTACGCCTGCGGCTACCCATGGTCTGCCCTTCGGGCAGGAGCTTCTGCCCTCCAGCCGCGAGGCCGCCGCAACGTTCCCCGCTCCAATCTGATTGTCGGGAGACACCGAAGGTGCTATTCAAGTCTGACAACCCCAATCCGCTCCGCTGAAAGCGAGATATGGCTTGACATCCCGCGAACAGGAATGACAATTGGTGCTGAGTGGTTTCGGGAGTGTGGGGGAGTCGGGTATTTTGGTTTCGCCCCGGCGAGGGTGATAAGCAGTTCGGTCTGATATTTGTTTCCGGAGGCTTTAGGATGAAGGTTTTAGTAACAGGTGCTCCTGGCTGGTTGGGGACAACGCTTGTTAGGAGGCTTGCGAGGGACAGCCGCGACGTTCGATGCCTCGTTCTCAAGGGCATGGATATAAAGCCGCTTGAGGAGGTTGGTATTAAGGACTTGGTGTTTGGCGATGTCCGAGACAAGGACAGCCTAAAGGGTCTCGCGGACGGCGTTAACACTGTCATGCACTGCGCGGGGGTCATTCATCCGCCGAAAGTCAGGGATTTCGACGAGATTAACCATCAGGGTACCCGCAACATGCTTGCCGAGGCGGTCAGATCAGGCGTGAGGAAGTTCATCCAGATTAGCAGCAATTCCGCCCAGGGCTTCAATGTTGACCGAGAGACGTTGATGATCGAAACGGCGCAGTGCCGGCCTGAAAGCCCCTATGGGCGCAGCAAGCGCGCCGCCGAGATGGCCGTGATGGAGCACCATGGCAAGAACGGAATGCAGACCGTTATTCTTCGTCCCTGCATGTATTTCGGCCCGGGGATGTCACACAGGATGATCAGACTGCTCAACATGGTAAAGGGGGGGCGGCCCCTTGTCTTCGGCGACGGCCACCATCTTAGAAGCCTCACGTATGTCCCGTTCCTTGTCGATGCGATAATGCTTGCGGAGAAGAAGGACGAGGCGAACGGGGAGATATTCTGGATCGCTGACAAGGATGCATATTCCACCATTAAGATATACGAGGCGCTCGCTCAGATACTCGGCGTGAAGATCAAGCCACGTTATCTGCCTGCTTTTCTCGGGAAGATATGTGAGGTGATCGATGTTGTTAGCTCACGTCTTGGGACCTACCTTGAGGACTTCCACATCGCTGGCGAGACGATAAGAAACGTCGGCTGCGATCCCAAGAAGTCAATAGACGTTCTTGGGATGCAACCCAGCTTTGGAATCGTCGAGGGCTACACTGCTGCCATCAAGTGGGCAAAAGAGACGGGCATGATCTAGGCGCCGCCTAATGCGAATAGTGACCGGACAAAAAATTCAGTCCCGCAGAAGCACATTGCCGAGGCGCAGCCAAAGAATCTGGCACAGAGGTTCAGTTTTGTCGGAACATGGTTTGTGCCGTCCTCACCTTCCTGATATAGGCAGCCTCGTTCGCTCTTGACTCGAAATAGCCGTTCAACTCCCCAAGGTAAGCGCCCGGCACTAATCCACGGCGAGCGAAACTGAAAAGAGGTGATGGGATGCTCTTGGTGACAGGTGGCGCGGGATTCGTCGGACAGCATCTCGCAGAGAAACTGCTTGAGAACGGAGAGAGAGTCAGGATATACGACGTCCGGACCAAGCTCGATCTCGTGCACTCAAACCTGGACTTCGTTCACGGAGACGTCAGCGATCCAAAGATGCTGAAACAAGCGATGCAGAACGTGGAGGGCGTCTTCAACCTCGTGTCGCTGTTGCCTTGTTCGAGGGCCGGTCGCATGTTCTGGAAGGTCAACGTTGACGGGACGCGAAACGTGCTCGAGGCGGCGCTTGCCGCGGGCGTCAAGAAGGTCGTTCACGTGTCGAGCAGCATTGTCTATGGGAGGCCAGAGAGGACGCCTTGCGACGAGAGATGCGCGCCTCGCCCAGTCGGCGAGTATGGCCGAAGCAAGCTTGAGGCGGAGGGTATCTGCGAAAGCTTCATGCAAAAGGGGCTGGGAATCAACATCATCCGGCCCAGGTTCATCATCGGCGAGGGCAGACTCGGTCTTCTGACAATACTTTTCGACTGGGTCGGCCGGGGCAAGCGGATATACATAATTGGGAATGGGCGGAACCGTTTTCAGATGCTAGCGTATCAGGACCTCATTGAGGCATGTGTGCTGGCATTCAGAAGAGAGGTCGCGGGCGAGGTATTCAACGTTGGCGCGGACGACACGCCGCTTCTGATTGACCAGATGAATGCTCTCGTGGAGCATGCAGGGACCGGCTCGAAGGTCTGCGCTATCCCAGCATGGTTCGCCAAAATGTGTCTCATCGCTCTCGACTGGCTTAGGCTCTCTCCGCTGGGCACAGAGCATTACTTTATAGCCGACAAAGATTTCTTGCTCGACTGCTCAAAGGCCAAGAAAATGCTGGGATGGCAGGCCAATATAAGCGCTGTTGATGCCCTTAACGGGACTTATGATTGGTTTATTGAAAACCGTGAGCATTTGGGGTCCGAGATGAGCGCTGATTTCCCTCAGCAGGGCATCCTGAAGTTCTTGCGACGGATCTCCTGAGCCGGGCAGGTCCCGGGAATGCCGAATGCAGCACTTAGGGCGCGGTCCACGCTGCCGAGGCAAGCTGTTTCTTCTTTCTCGCTCGAAAACATAGGGTTCCGACCATGATAGCAGCTAAAGCACTCCTGAAAACAGCCAAGTTTCACGCCTTGGACCGAGCCGGCCTACTGCGGCCACGGAAGCTCAGACTGGCCGTTACGTCCCGCTGCAATGCTCGCTGCGCGATGTGCAATGCCTGGCAGAGGCCACTCGATCGCGAGCTCACGCTCGACGACTACACGCGACTGTTCAATAAAAGCGCCAAATTCCTGTCGAGTATTCGGCATGTGTCCCTCACCGGTGGTGAGCCGACGCTTCGGGACGACCTCGTCGATATAGTGAGGCTGGTTACCGAGCGGTTCCCGGTCGCCTCGATAAACATCAATACGAATGGGCTGTTGAGCGAGATAGCGGCAATGATGACCCGCGAGTTACTCGCGTTTCGGAAGCAGGCCCTGGTGATCGTCTCGCTCGACGGTATGGGAGATGTGCACGACATGATGCGCGGCGTGCCTGGAGCCTTTGATAAGGCCAATTCTACGATTGAATCACTTCTTTCGTTGAAGAGGGAATTGAGCGCGAGGCAACTGAAAATCGAGGTCAATTACACGGCGACGAACGCGAATGCTGCCCAATATGAGCAGGTGCTTAACTACTGCAACAAAAGAGGCATCAAGCCTAACTTGATCATCCCCATGTCCGGCGTGCTCTATCGCACCGACGGACAGGAGCCTGCGGTCGCCGGTGAGGAGATGGAGAAGCTCACAGGACGCCTCAAGAGCCAGCTTGCCTCGAGCTACAACTTGAACCGTGCGATCGTCCTAGACCTCTTGGAGGGTAGGGGACGGCAATTCGATTGCTGGGCAGGCAGGCTTCTCATGTTCGTTGACGCTGACGGCTCGGTCTATCCCAACGGCAGCTGCCCTGCCCGGTTTCGGATGGGTAATGTTCTCGAGGACAGCTACGACTTGGCGGACATCTTCCGGTCGCGAAGCGCAAGGCGAATAATCGAGAAAGCTCGCGGCTGTCGAGAGTGCCAGGTGGCCTGTGAGACCGGTGTGACGCTGAGGCTGTCCGAGACATTTTACGCCCATCGCCGGCAGGTTAGGAGGCAATGATCCGTATGGACTTAAACTCCACCGCGGTCGCAACAATCGCCGATTGAAAACGCAAGACCAGTGGTCTATGCGAGGCCAATCACCATCAATGTAATTATCCTATATTCAATCAAGCTTTTCTGAGGACCTGATTGGCAATTGACACATATTGGGGTTGACAATAGGCTCTGGTTCAGCTGTTGTTAGCGGTTCGTGCGTGGCGCACTGAACCTGTTAGGAGATATGATGGCTCTGAACTTGGCTGTGCTCAGGAAGAAGCTTATCGGGCTGAGCGTTCTCGTCATTGCGTTTTGCGTGCTCTGGCTCACCGGCATTGGTGCGGGGCTGTGGCATCTTAGAAGCGCTATCGATCCCGTTCCGCTTGTTTTCGGGATTCTTGGTGGTCTTGGGCTTTTCATATTCGGCATCCAGATCATGTCAGATTCGCTTCAGAAAGCGGCCGGGACGCGGCTTAGGCACATACTCGAGATGCTGACCGGGGGCCCGATAAGGGGAGTTTTAGTCGGTGCAGGGGTAACTGCGATAATCCAGAGCAGCAGCGCCACGACGGTTATGCTCGTCGGTTTCGTAAACGCCGGACTGCTGACGCTCGTCCAGGCGATCGGTGTGGTGCTCGGAGCGAACATCGGCACGACGGTTACAGCGCAGCTCGTCGCGTTCAAGATAAGCCATTATGCGCTGCCGGCGATCGCGATTGGGATGGCGATCACGATGGCGTCCAGGCAGCGGGCACGTTCGCGGCTTTGGGGTCAAGTCGTGCTCGGCTTTGGGGTGCTTTTCTACGGGTTAACAACGATGGTTGCTGCCCTGAAGCCGCTACAGGGCAGCGATCAATTCAGAGAGTTCTTCGTTCAGTTTGGCACAACCCCTCTGCTTGGCATCCTGGCCGGCGCCATGCTGACAGCCGTTGTTCAGTCAAGCAGTGCCACGGTGGGACTGGTCATTGCCCTGGGCACCACGGGGCTTATAGATTTCGGGACCGCCTTACCACTCTTGCTGGGCGACAACGTCGGCACAACTGTAACGGCACTGCTGTCGTCGATAGGCACCGGCCGCATGGCCAAGAGAACGGCGCTTGCGCACTGCTTTTTCAATGTAATAGGCGTCGCCTGGGCTCTCGCGGTTCTTCCCTATTTCGCCAAACTAGTCGATTTCATCACCGCTGGAGACGCCAACTCGCCGGCCACCATTGCGAGGCACATTGCTAACGCGCACACGATGTTCAACGTCCTCAACACGCTCGCGGTGCTCCCGTTCATCAAGCAGCTTGCCCGCCTCGTCACGTGGGTATTGCCCGATAAGGCGGCGCCGCCCAGCCGGAGTAAGGTGGGAGACTTCTTGCAGGAACAGTTTCTCAAATCGCCTCCAGTGGCCATCGCACAGGTCAAGAAGGCCATATTGCACATGTTCGAGCGGGCGTATCAAATGCTGGATTTGGTAAGAAAGATGCTGTGGGAGGAGAGCACTAGGTTCAAGCCTGAGGTGTTGAAGTTTGAGGATGAGCTTGACCGGCATCAGGCCGAGATCACCGAATACATAAGTAGAGTCATGCACAAGGGTGTCTCGATTGTAGATAGCGAAGTCTTGACCAAGATGTTGCACGCGGTCAACGACGTCGAGAACATCGGGGACAGGCTGGAGAATACCTCGGTCCTCCTTGAACGGCTCGAGAACCTCGGACAGAGCTTCTCGCGGCCGGGGAAAGAGGACATTATAGAGATGACGGACACGGTTTTAGCCATGGGGCAGGATTCGCTTAATGCACTGGAGCTGGAAAGCAGGCAGTTGACGGTGGCCGCCATTGAGAAGGAGGACAAGATCGACGAGATGAAGCGAGTGCTTCGCAAGCGGAACAGAGACAGATACGTTGCCTTCAGGCGGGGCGAGAACGAAACAGAGGAGAAACTTTGGGGACAAGTAATATCGAATGATATAATCTCTAACATGGAGAAGATCGCTGACCACGTTGTCAACGTGTTGGAGGCATTTGATCTGGTAGATGAATAGGCGAGAGCAGAATCGTTCGGGACAAGCGATGAGATTGGGACTTCGCGCGCTGCTGGCTTCGGCCACCATTCTTCTGCTGTTTGGCTGCGGCAAGGAACACGGGATGTATGAGGGTTCACAGGTAAGCGCCACCATAATGGTCTTTGCCCTCTACCTCTTCTCGTTTGTCTGCATAGTCGGGTCGCTGTGGAGGCGCTGGGGCTTCGCGCCGCTTCTGGCTGGCGTGTTTGTCCTGGTCTGTTGCACCGTCATGCTTCTGATGACGCCTTACTTGTGGTTTGGGCTCGTTATCTTAGTGGTAGGCCTCTTCGTGGGATACGTTGCCTTCCAGCGATTGCGTTCAAAAGGCAAAGACCTAAACTAGTCCACACGAGGATAAGGCCAGCGGGTCTGTTGTCGCTCGGGCTTACGGGCATCAATCGAAGATAATCTGGAGAATCGCCATCTTGCGAGCAATCGAATCGGGGACATCCCCCGCCGCGCTCAACATGGCTGCGGACGAGTCGCTCTTTGTGAACTTCGATTCCGCAAGCGCAGAGCCGGTTCTCAGGCTTTACGGCTGGGACAGGCCTTGTATCTCTTTGGGATATTTTCAGAAGGCAAATGATGCGATCAGAAAGAAATCGTGCGAGAAGATGGGCGTTGATGTCGTTCGGAGGATAACCGGTGGCCGAGCGGTTCTACATGATCAGGAGGTAACGTATTGCGTGGTTGCGTCTAGCCGAAGAGGCCCATTCGCCGGGCAGCTGCTTGATTGTTACCGTGCGATCGCGGATTGTCTTTCTGCGGGGTGCGAGGCGCTTGGCCTTGACCGTGACAAGCTCGAGGTCGTGACCGGCCGTGGAACAGGCGGCAGGAGCGACTCGGCCGCTTGTTTTATGATGACGTCTGCGTATGAGATACTGGTCGGGGGGCGGAAGCTGATCGGCAGCGCCCAGAAAAGGGGCGATGGGGCCTTTGTACAGCATGGCTCCATCCCACTGCGCATTGACATGGCGCTTGCGCGAAGCGTGATGCACCTCGATGGCGTTTCGGGCGAGCTGAGCGCCGTTCAGGGCCCCGTCTGTCTAGAGGAGGCGGTCGGTCGCCGGCTTGACTATGAAGAGGTGAGGCACGCGATTGCGAGGGGCTTCGCCAGCTGTCTCGGAACTAGTATTGAGTTGTCCGATATGAATGAGGGCGAGCGGAAGGTTGCGGAGAAACTGGCCCGGGACAAATACTCGTTAGAGAGCTGGACTTATCGTAGGTAGAAGAACATTCGTTGATTCAAAAGCGGCATCGATTTGGAGGTTCACTGATTGAGAGCAAATGGTAGGAAAAATGACGAGCTTCGGCCTGTTCTGATTGAGCGAGGATTTGCGAAGTTCGCAGAGGGCTCCGCGCTCGTTACGCTGGGCGACACAAAGGTTTTATGCACGGCCACGGTCAAGGATGATGTGCCCCTGTGGCTGCGCGGCGCGGGTCAGGGCTGGATAACGAGCGAGTATGGTATGCTGCCTCGTTCATCACCCAGGCGGATTGTGAGGGAGGCGGCCCGTGGCCGGCCATCGGGGCGTACGCACGAGATACAGAGGCTGATCGGCCGGTCTCTGCGTGCGATTGTGGACCTGAGTCTGATCAAGGACCGGACGATATGGATGGATTGCGACGTGATTCAGGCGGACGGCGGGACCAGAACAGCCTCGGTAACCGGCTCTTTTGTGGCGTTGTGCGACGCGTTGATTTGGCTTGGTGGTTCAGAGCAGGGCCTTCCATGTCTGAGAGGTTTCGTGGCCGCGACGAGCGTCGGGATTGTTAGAGATGAGTTTCTTTTGGACCTCGATTACTCGGAGGATTCGGCTGCAGCCGTCGATATGAATCTAGTTATGACAGACTCAGGTGAGTTCATTGAGATACAGGGCACGGCTGAGTTAGCGCCTTTTGGGCGGCAGTCGCTTGATGCGCTATTGTCTCTCGGCAGGAGCGGGACTTCGCGCCTGGTCGAGATTCAGCGTGAGGTCCTGGGCGACATAAGCCATCTTTTGGCTCAGTAGTCGCCTTTGGGGCACTGACCTATGAGTTGACAGGTTTGGGTCTATGATCAATCTTAGTGCTGAAAGGAGTTTAGGATGTCAAGAGTATGTGATATATGCGGCAAGAAGCCCATGTTCGGGCACAAAATAAGCCACGCTCACAACCTCAGCAACCGGCGTTGGATACCGAACCTACAGAACGTTCGCGCCAACGTCGATGGGAACGTCAGACGGCTTAGGGTCTGTGCAAGCTGCCTTAAGGCAGGCAAGGTTGAGAAGTTTTACAGAGCGGCGCCCACAAAAGAGTTAAGTCCCTCCGCCTCGCAGACGAATAGCTAGATTGCGCTGGCTTCTAAGCTCTAGTTCATTATGAGGGCATGTGTGTGCAGCAGAAGGCTTCGATTCTTGTGGTGGAAGATTCTGCCGGGTTGAGAGAAAATCTGGTTCAGGCTCTCTCAATGGGCGGTTATGACGTTCAGGCTGCGGACAACGGCCACTCTGCGCTCGAGGCCCTGGCCAAAGGTCCCTTCGACGTCGTCATAACCGACATCAGGATGCCCGGCATGGACGGCCTGGCCGTTCTTGACCGCGTGCTGGCGATGGACAGAAAGCCGGAGACCGCTGTGATCCTGATGACCGCTTATATGACCATTGAGTCGGCTGTCTCCTCACTCAAGAAGGGAGCCTACGACTACATCACAAAGCCGTTCAAGATCGAGCAGCTGCTCCATACTGTCCAGGCGGTCATTGACAAGCGCCAGCTGAAGCTCGAGAACGAACGCCTGGCAAAAGAACTCAAAGAGCTCAACCGGCAACTTGAGAAGAAGGTTAGGCTCAGAACCGGGCAGCTCCAGGATTCTCAGGATAAGCTACAGCGAAGTTACCTTGAGATAATCAAATCCTTTGCGGTCGTTCTCGAGGAGAGAGATGCCTACACTCAGGGCCACTCGTCTCGAGTCACTGAATACTCCATCCGGACGGCAAGGGAGATGCGCCTCTCCAAAGACCAGATAAAGGCGCTTCAGATCGGCGGGAACCTTCATGACATCGGCAAGATAGGAATCCCTGAGGAGGTCCTAAGCAAACCCACAAAGCTCACAGATGAGGAGTGGCGTGTAATGCGCGAGCATCCCGAGAAGGGAGCTCGGATGATCGAGCCGCTGAGTTTCTTGTCTCAGGAGAAGGTTCTTATCCGGCACCATCACGAGCGCTGGGACGGCAAGGGCTACCCGGCAGGCCTTGCGGGGGAGGACATACCGCTTCTCTCCAGGGTGCTGAGCGTGGCCGATGCGTTCGACTCGATGACCTCCACAAGGAGCTACAGGAAGCGGATGAGGCTCGAGGCCGGGATCGAGCAGCTTGTGAGGAACAAGGGGACGCAGTTCGATCCCAAGATAGTCGATGTCTTCATCAAGTGCCTCGGCAAGTATGGCATCATTACATCTATGGACTGCATAATCTTGGCGGCCGGCAAGGGCAAACGGATGAGAGCCGATGTGCCGAAGGTGCTTCTCACGCTTCACGGCAAGCCCTTGCTGGGGCATGTGCTCGACCTGGTGAGCATGTTCGGCATGCACAAGATATACATCGTTGTCGGTCAAGGCGCTGAGAAGCTCAAGCAATACGCCAGCAAGACCTACTCGCTCAAGGAACCCGGTGCTGGCCATAGCGCTTCGGAGGTGGCCCTCGACAAGGACCAGATCGAGTTCGTGCTCCAAGAACAGCAGCTTGGAACCGCACACGCAGTCATGCAGGTTCTGCCTTACTTAAAGCGATCCAAAAACGGCCTCTTGATCTTGAGTGGCGACGTCCCGCTTCTGAGTTTCGAGACGATCAACGGGATGATCGAGCAGCAAATAAGAGGCGACACAGAGCTTGATATCGCCACCGCCAAGCTCGAGGACCCCGGCTCCTTGGGTCGCATTAAGCGCAGCAAGACCGGCGAGCTGGAGGCGATAGTCGAGCTGCCTGATGCGACTGAGCAGGACCTTGCGATCAAGGAGGTCAACGTCGGCGCGTATTGTCTGCGGAGCGACCATCGCTTTCTAGAGGTCTTGAGCGAGGTTCAAGCCAACAACGCACAAGGCGAGTACTACCTGACCGACGCGGTTCGGCTCTTTCTTGAGCGGGGCAACCACGTAGGTCTTTACGAGATCGCTGACCCTGGCGAGTCGCTGGGGATCAACACTAGGCAGGACCTTGCCAGGGCAGAGGAATACCTTCGCAAGATAAAGCATCGCTCCTACGTAAGTGGGCTCAACATAGCGAACCACGCATCGCCGTGAGGCGGATACAGGGCACGGACGGCATACGTCGCCGGACGTTGCAGGACGGCGACTCCGAGGTTCGCGGCCTTGTGCCTCTCGAGGCTTTTCTTAGGGCCGGCGTCATCACACCGCGGTTCATGGAGCTTTACGGATACTGCTTCATCGCCGATTTGGTGAGGATTGACAGGTTTCAGCCGGGCGATCAGGTTGTAGTCGGCTGGGACCCCAGGGACCCGAGCGGTGATTTCGTCGAGGCATTCATGCGCGGTATCCGAAAGCACGGCGCGACCGTGTTGTCCGTGGGGATTCTCCCGACGCCCGCGGTCCCGGCATACGTGCTCCACGTCGGCGCGGCGGCTGGCGCGATGATAACAGCTTCGCACAACCTCAAAGACCAGAACGGTGTGAAGCTTTTCTGGGGCAACCAGGGCCTTAAATATCTCCCAGCCGACGACGAGCGTCTCACCGCAGTCATCTTTGAGCTCGAAAGAAGCCTCGACCTCAAGACGCTTCCGATATCAGGCCAGATCGAGGACCATCACGATGCGGCCTCTTCATTGTTCGAGAGCCTCATGCTCAATGCTGCAAACTCCTGGATTCGCCCTGACGACGATTCAGCTTCGCGGCTTGGGTTCGACAAGATCGAGCTCGTCGTGGATACCGCCAACGGCTGCCTCTCCGAGTTTGCGGCCAAGCTCTTCCGCAAGTTGGGCTTCACGAACGTTCACGAGGTCAACACATCCCTCGAGGGCAACGTCAATGAGGGAGGCGGCGTCGCGGCGCTCGAGGGAGCCGAGATCATCACGCGCGAGGATGTCTTCGCCGGTGAGGGCAGTGGGGCCTCGCCGTTTTCCGAGCATAAGGCCGTCCTTGAGATGTTCCGCCTCGCCGACGAGCTGAAAGATGCGCTCATCAGCGGCGACAGGCTCCTCGTTGCAGCCGTATTTGACGCCGACGGCGATCGTTTCTTCAGGCTCGACTACGTTCCAAATGAGGATGCACTCATAGTCTCTTCAGGGGATGAGGCCGCGTTTTTACAGGCCAAGTATCTGGTCGAGACGCTCTCTGTATCGGGCCGGCCCAAGATCGTGCACACAGTAGAGAGCGACATCAATATGGGGAACTTCGCTTCCGAGTCGCTCGGTGTGTGCTCGGTGATGACCGCAGTCGGCGACAAGTGGGTGCTATACGAGGCCTTTGCGTCGCTCATCGAGTGCCGGGTCTCACACCTTGCGAGGCTTTTCGCCGACAGGGGACAGAGCAGCGCACTGGAGGCGCTCAAAGCAGCTAGCGACGCGCTGGACAGGCTCCTTCGCCAGCGTTCGAGCAGCAGCCAGGATTATTTCGACCTGCAAGCCCAGGTATTGGCCATCCAGAGAAAGCACTGCTGCCCGGACGAGACAGCCGCCCTGGAAAACGACCTGCTCAGGCCGGGCGCAATCTCCTACTTGATAGGCTTTGAGGAGACTGGCCACTCGATCACGCCCGCCATCCTCGAGGTTGCCAACCGCCAACCGCCAGCGGAGAGCCTCCGCTCCCATAACTTTCTCTACCAGCGAACGCAGACCGGTCGGCTCGCACGTTCCGAGCTCGCCTCAAACTGCCAACCGCCAACCGCCAACTGGCAACCGGCAACCGCCAACCAGTTGTTCTTCGCGGGGAACGGTCTCAAGGCTGCGATCAACACATTCGTTGCGACGCAGACGATGCTCCAATCGAAGGACGTAGCGGAGTTTCATCGGATGATGGCGGCTCCCTTTCCGCGCGGCTTCAAGCGGACCTACTACGCCTACTACACGCGGAAGGAGGAGTTCGTGTTCGGGGCGAAATACTGGCAGGAACTCGCGGAGTGGCTTGAGGACGAGTGTGTGGGACGATTCGGGCAGCGCTACGATGTCAAGCGAGTCGAGTTCGCCGAGGACAGGGACATGATCTTCATCTCCCTTAGGCCCAAAGGCCGCTCCACTACGGCCGCCTCGATATTCGTGCGCAACTCCGGCACCGAGGAGAAGACAGGCGTCAATGTTCGCGGCCCCCGGGACCTGTCTGACGAGCTTGATGCGGCGGGCGACCTGGCGAGGCGCCGTCTCCAGAGGACGCTGAAATCCGGCAGAAGCGATTACGCGGCTGCGGAGGCGCTTCTGCTTGCCAAGATGGTTAAGCGAGAGGCTCGAGGCGAGGTTCTAACTGTCGGGGATGCGGCGCAGAGGCTTGCCGACAAGTATCCGAACGTTGTTGCTGAGCGATTGCTTCTTGAGATGTTCAAGCAGGACTTCATAACGCTCGAGTCGCTCTCGCAACCCAAGTCTGCGCTTCACCTTAGCGACCTGGGCCGCTGGTTCATCGGTCAGGTAAGCCTTTAGGCCGCGACAGCGCCGTCGCTTCGGGCCTTGGCCCTGGCAAGTTTATCAACTCTTGGGCAGATTCTGACGCGCCGGCTGCCGTCCATCATGCCTCGCCGGCGATGCCGCATACTTTGTGGCACAAAACCGCATTGACCTAATATGTTGTGTTGATGTAAGCTTCTCATCGTTTGGTGCTGTATCTCTGACAGAACATCGGCCTTGGACAATGAAGCTTAAAAGCATTGAGTTGGTCGGCTTTAAGTCGTTTCCGCGACGAGTGAAGCTCGAGCTCGCCGACCGTATTACCGTCCTGGTTGGCCCGAATGGCTGTGGCAAGAGCAACATCTGCGATGGAGTGGTCTGGGCGCTCGGCGAGCAGAGCCCGCGACTTCTGCGCAGTCAGCGGATGCAGGAGGTCATCTTCTCGGGCACGGAGGAGATCAGACCGATCAACTACGCACAGGTGTCGCTGCATTTTGCTGGTGCGGCAGACTGGTTGAGAGTCAAGTTTGACGAGATAGTCATCTCTCGGAAGATGTTTCGTTCGGGCGAGAGTGATTTTCTGATCAATCAGGCGCCGTGCCGCCTCCGCGACATTCAGGAGCTTTTCATGGACACGGGCGTCGGGGCGAGGTCGTATTCCGTGATCCCACAGAGTCAGGTCTCGTTTCTGATCGACCAGAAGCCGTCTGAGCGGCGTCTGATTATCGAGGAGGCGGCCGGCATCCAGAGGTATCGGCATCGCAAGAAGATGGCGCTCGCGCGGCTTGCGGACACTGAGAACAACTTAGTGCGGGTGGACGAGCGTGTTCTCGAGGTCTCGCGGACGACCAGGACGCTCAAGTCGCAGTCGGAGAAGGCGGAGCTATTCAAGAGTCTGCAGAAGCACGCCCGCGAGCTTAGGATGAGGCTTAACTGTGCGGAATACGTCGGCCTGTCGGAGCTTTTGCGGGCGGAGCAGGAGTCGCTTGATGCGAGCTCGGCTCAGAAGAGCCGACTGGATGGCGACATAGCTAAGACAAAAGGTGCCCTAGAAAAAACCCAGAGCCGCTTCAAATCACTTTCTGACGAGCGCGACGAGCTAGAGCGGCGGCTGGGAGAGTGTCGTGCGGAGGCCGAATCGCTCAGGCTTCTGACCAGCACGCTCACGGAGAAGATCAGGTCGGAGAATCAGAGGGGTAAGGCGTGCCGAGCTGATCTGGAGGAGCTGTCTGGACAGGCGGACGAGGTGAGGAAGGAGCTTTCAGCGCTGGGTAAGCAGCGAGACCGGATTGCGGCCTCGCTCTCCAAGATTGACATGGACTCCAAGTCCCTTAAAGCGACCTGTAACGAGGCGCGGTATGAACAAAACAGGCTCCGCGACAAGCTCGGCAAGCTTCAGAACGAGCGGATGCAGACCGCCAAGCGGCTGGCGAGGGCTCAGGAGGAGAGCAGGGCGAATGCATCCACGCTGAAGAGGCTGTCGGAAGAGCTGGTGATGACGACTCAGCAGGCGTCCGAAGCCCACACAAGGTTGAACAAGCTGCGGGCAAGGCTCGACCTTGCCGAAGAGCAGGCGTTGAGCCACAAGAGTAAGTTGACCTCTCTCGAGGCAGCAAATGAAACCCTTCGCAACCAGCTATCGGAAGCTATTAAGGTGAGGGATGCAGCAGCCCATCGTCGCGATTCGCTGGAGTCAAAACTTGCGTTGACCCGGTCTCGGCTTCAGACGACCCGCGAGCTGTTGAGCCAGCTCGAGGGGTTTCAGGAGGGTGTCCGTGCAGTCGCAAAGGTCTGGAAGAACCGTTCGGCGGACGGTGGCACGCCCGAGATCATCGGCCATCTGCTCTCCGCGAAAAAAGGCTACGAGACGCCGCTAGAGGCCGTCCTGGGTTCGCGACTCCAGTGCCTCGTGATGGATGATTTCAGGCAAGTCGGTGAGGCCGTCTCGTATCTTCGGGAGAACAAGGCCGGCAGGGGCAGCTTTGTGGCAAAGGAGGCAATAGGCGCCCGCGGCTCGCTTGCCTCGGAGACAAAGCCGATCCCCGGAACGCTCGGCCCGGCGCAGAGCTTCGTCGAGTCGTGTAGCTATCCCAAGCTCACAAACATGCTTCTGCACGACGTATGGGTCGTTGAGGACCTTGACCACGCCATCTCGCTCTGGGGCAAGGGCGACAATGGCGCCACGTTCGTTACGCTCTCAGGCGAGGTCATAGAGAAGACGGGCGTTGTCCACGGCGGCAGCAAGGTTACGGGGGTGCGAGTTCTCACGAGGAAGCGCGAGCTATTGGACCTGCAAAAGAGCGAGGATGAGCTGGTTGCGGAGCTTGCGGTCGCGGAGGTCTCGCTCAGCGAAAGCAATGAAAAGGCTTCCAGGGCTCAGAAAGATTTCACCAATTCTCAGGAGGCCGTTCATAAGGCTCGGTTCGCTCTTTTGGATGAGCAGAAGATACTCGAAGGCCTGAGGCGCGAGTGTGCTCTGGCGAAAGATGAGAGGGACAGGCTTCAAGCTCGCGTTCAGGAGACTGACAAGGACAAGGCGAGGTGTTCTGACCGAGACGGGGAGCTTCAGGCCGAGGTCGCCCAGCTCGACGACCATGATAGCCAGCTTCAGGAGCAGATCAAGGAGATGCAGGCGGAGGTCGAGAAGAACGCCAAGATGCGCGACTCGCTTGAGAATCGGCTCTCGGACTTCGCCCAACGAGGCGCGGCGGCGCAGGAGAAGCTGCGAGGCGCCTCGGCGAACGTATCCCGGCTGGAGGCTGACCTAGGGAGGGTCGAGGACAGGAAGGGACAAAAGGAGTCTCTGCTAAAGCATCTGGAGCAGGAAGTAGTTCGGCTGAGACGACAGCAGACGGACGGCTCCAGGCGACTGGCGGAGCTTGAGAGGGCGCTCTCCTCGCTCTCCTCGAGGTTGAATGACAAGAGCAAAGAGCAGAGCGAGCTCGCAACGAAGCGAGATGTCCTGAGCAGAGAATATGACCGCTATCTCGATCAGGAACGTCAGGTGGCCGCCTCGTTGAGCGACGCCCGTGCCCGCGCCTCAACCCTGAAGGCTCAGCTTGAGGCGTCGCTTCGGCGGATCGAGGGCGAGATGTCCGGTTTCCCCGATGTGGCCAACGTAGAGGGTCTCGTCGCCCAGTTCGGTCGCGAAGGGCCTCTCTCAGCCCAGACAAGGGAGGAGATGCAGGCGGAGCTGGCGTCCATCTCCGATCGCCTTGATAAGCTGGGAGACGTCAACTTCGCGGCCATAGAGGACTACAGATCGACCAAGGATGAGCTCGATTTTCTCAAGCGAGAGCGCACTGACGTAGCGCAGTCGATCAGGCTCATCAACAGGACGATCGGCAAGATTGATCTAGAGGCCCAGCGGCGGTTTCTTGAGGCGTTCGAGTCGATCAGCGACAAGTTTGGAGAGCGATTCTCAGACCTTTTCGGGGGCGGCTCGGCTAAGCTCGAGCTCGTCGGGAGCGATGACGCTCTCGAGGCCGGCGTTGAGATAATCGCGCAGCCCCATGGCAAGCGTCAAATGACCATAGGACTGCTTTCGGGAGGCGAGAAATCGCTCGCCGGCATTGCCCTCACGTTCGCGCTGTTCGAGCATCGCCCAGCGCCCGTGTGCATCCTTGACGAGATCGATGCCGCGCTCGACGAGGCAAACACCGTGCGGTTCCTGGAGCGAGTCAAGCTTTACAGCCAATCGACGCAGTTCGTCATCGTTACGCACAACCGGCGCACGATGGAGACGGCGGACCTTCTTTACGGCATCACCATGGAGACAAAGGGCGTGTCGAAGGTCCTGAAGCTCCGAATGGAAGACCTTGCCAAAAAAGACAGCAACGCTAAACCCCAGAACTAGCCTTTCCCGGCCCGGCCGCGCATTCTCGCCGACTGTACGCCCTGCCAAGAGAGCCTGATCCACAGATTGCGCAGATAACGCAGATTGCAGATGATGAGTCCAGATAGCAAGAAGATCAGTCGCGGGATTAGCCGGGATATATCCCCGAAAGCGATCTCCAGGAGGCTCAGGATAGTCTCCGACCTTCGCATCCTCTGCCTCAAGCTGGGCCGTGCGAAGAAACTAAAACAAGAAAGCAGCAACCCAAGGCAATCGGAGCCTGCGGAGTAATCCGCAGACGTGGATGTCCGGTGATCCTCTCAATGCTTTTCGAGAGCAGCGATTTGAGCTATGATCTCCTCTACGCCGGCCACGATCTGTTTGGCCGTGTCTGGCTTTACGAGAGTGGGGCCATGCACGACTTTGTTCCTTAAGACCCACCACTCCGCCATTTGGTCAACGGGAAGCTCACCCAGACACTCTCTCCTCTTCAATTCCCGGATTAGCACGCTGAAGGAAGCCCTTGCGCGCGATAGAGAGTCGTAGGGCAACTGCTCCCTGACCGAGTTTTCCAGCAAAGCCATCGCGGAGATCACGGCGGCTCTATACTCCCCAGCATCCAACAGGCGTCTCGGCTCGCCAGACAGGGCTGGCTCAAGTTTCTCCGCGACGTGCTTCAGCCATCTCTGTATATCATCAAGGAATCGCTGGTTGTCTCCAGATGGGAAATCCAGCCTCCAGACTTGCTCAATATCGCTGATGTCAAATGATGTGGACGTTTCCGTCGAAAGGATCACCAAGATGCATTCTGACTTAATTCGATTGAGCGCCATGCGCAATACCGCCTGCGTGGACTCGCTGGATGCGTCAACCACGATAACAGGAGACCGGTCGATAATGACCTCGATCTTGGTAAATACATTCTCCCCAGGAGACACCATATCATCTGCCGTCATCGGGACGAGTCCTACTTGTCTGACCAAGGGGAAGACTTGGTCTCGATAGAGAGCTTGTAGCCATAAAGGAATTACAAAAAGACACAGACGCGTTGTCGCGCCGGGAGGTAAGGAAAGCTCTTGTAGCGGGTGTTCTTCTTTCACATTACTCGGCTTCACCAGTGTTGGTTTTCGGTATTCGTTTAACTCCCGAAATACCGAAGCCAACACTTCCCCATATTTCGATTTTGTTTTTCCCAGAACGATTGCCTTCACCCCGCGACGGTCGAAGCGCGCGATATCGGACTCGCTTGCTCCAACAAGGAGAGCGTACGCCTGACGCTTCATGGTGCCAAGTCGCTGACCGACCAGCCGCCAAATCTGCCGAAGGTCTGGGTCGTCTAGACTGTACCCAACCAGTACAGGAGTACGGGTCATAAGAAGATTGGCGAAGTAAGTCGCAATTGCAGGACGGAGTTTTAGAAATCCATCATAATCATCTTCCGTGATAACTAAGAGCTTTGGATGATACAAGTCTCCGTGCAATTTCAGGAGAGGGATTGAACCATCCGCGTGCGTGATCGATAGCTGGTCTTCGCCAATGACCGGCACTGCATTCTCGACTCCGCAGAGCCTGTATCCCCGTTCGAGCAAGAAGTCGAAGTTCGTAGTGCAGACTATGTCGAAGCGAGCCGAGCAGAAGGCCCGGTGAGCATCTCCTGGACGAGCCTCGCCTATGAACAGGTATTTCAACAAACTCTCAACTAATGTGGACCTTTTGAATTTATGTTCATATGAGGAAATTGCGTCGATCGGACCGAGATATTCATAATCGTCGCCGAGCTCTTTTGCCAGCGCTCTGCCAAGCTCGTCCCACAAGGGCATTCTCAGGCCTTTGGGAAGGATGGCATTTCGGGAGAATCCTGCCCCCACAATCGGCAGCCATCGATTCGCAACAAAGTCGTCTAGAAGAGGCTTAGGCAGCTTGCTAATATACTTGTATTTCAAAACTCATCCCGTAAGGCTTCCTGGATATGGCATCCTTCTGTGCGGCATTTCCTGCCAAGATACTGGTTCTAAACGGTGTGCCTGTCAAGTGTCCAAGTCGTTCCCGAATTCTGATTCACACTGTCCTTGGGGCTGATTCGGCTAGTTTTCTCGTTGCTCCGACAGACTTCTTCTCCCGATAGGGTTTTGAGCCTAGCCAACGGCCACTTCCACCTGGGTTATATAAACCTCCTGGTGCAGCCTTTCGCCAATCTCCCTTGGCGACGCGGTTTCAAAGAAGAGCTCCAACGCTTCCTTCAGGTTGTTCCTCGCCTCGTCAACGGTGTTTCCCTGGCTCGCCACATCCACCTCAGGACATAAAGCCACGTACCCGCTACCCTCTCTCTCAATAATTGCGGTCAATTGCCTACTCACGGATCACCTCTGATCGTTGCCTTATCTCCTTGTTGTGCCTTACGGCGCTGTCTATGAACGCAGCAGTTTTCGATGAGGATACTACTCCTCCCACGAAGCCTGGATTTCGCGCTTACGTTTCTGCCGAATTCTGCTATACATTGGCAATGAGTGATGAACAGCGAGATGATGGGAACGAAGCCGAGGCCAAGCGTTGGAGAAAGCAGAAAAGTGCCTCTGAATATCAATGACGAGCTTGAATCAATCGCGAGCTCTCTCAACGAGAACGGCATCGAATATGCCCTTTGCGGAGGGTTGGCGGTGGCCGTTCATGGATACCCGCGAGCCACTCAGGATATTGACATGCTGATAAGAGAATCGGACCTGAATCAGGTAATAGCCCTTCTTGGTAACAAAGGCTATTGTCTATCGGCGGGGATTATTCCTTTTGATGTTGGGAAGGAATCGGAATCGCGAATCTATCGTATCTCGAAGGCGAGCGGTGAGGACCTCCTTACCCTCGACCTGGTTCTTGTCTCTCCAATCATGGAGGATGTTTGGAAGAACCGGGAGACCTTCCAGGTTGACGATTATGAGATAACGGTCGTGTCTTTATCGGGATTGAAGAAGATGCAACGCCTTTCGGGAAGACCGCAAGACCTTGTGGATTTGCAGCGACTGGAAGATTTGGAGCGAGATGATGAAGCCGGACAGCAAGAAGATCAGTCGCGGGATTAGCCGGGATATGTCGAAAGATGCGATCTCCCGGAGGCTCAGGATAGTCTCTGACCTTCGCATCCTCTGCCTCAAGCTGGGCCGTGCGAAGAAGCTGAAACAAGGAAGCAGCAAATCCCAACGATCGGACCCACCGGAGTAATCCGCAAGAATGGCTATCCGATTATTAGTAGTGCGTACTGGGGGTGGCGCGCCTCTTGGGGTTCCTCGCGCTGAACCACTGAAAGATACGACATAGTAACTCCTCGCAACGAGGGCAGCTTGACAACAGATTTGCTGAACGACTACTCTGTCGCAGCAAATACTCGAAAGCCTCCTTAATTTGTGCAGTTTTGCCGATCTGGGCGACGATATGCAACTTTGGTCCGATAACATCCTCTCCCCAAGTCAGAACGTGAGGCGGTGGTTCATCGTTGGCTTGGTTTTGCTGCCGCTCGCGATGACCGCCTCGGGGATTCGCGCGGACTACGTCGGAGACGCCTGGAAGTTCGCCAGGCCAGACGCCTGGCGCGGTTTGAAGGGATATTTGACCACTGAGAGGACAGTCCCGGGGATTTACAGACCGCTGGGGGACCTAGCCGTAATAACCGAATACAGGTTGTTCGGAACCAATCCAGTCGTCCCCAGGGCAGTCAGGTTCGCCATATACTCTGCAACATGCCTGCTTGTATTCCTGATACTCGAGGCGCTCTCACAAAGCTTCTTGATAGGCGCCGTCTCTGCCCTCATTTTCACGGTTATGCCGAGCCACGTCCCATCTGCGTTTCAAATAGGACAGACTGTCACTGTCACTGCCGTCTTCTTCTCGCTGTTGGCCTTTTGGCTGGCTGGTCCGGCGTATCATAGGAAACCGTCGCGGCTCAAGGTTCTCCTGGCCTGCGTTGCGTATATAGCAGGACTTCTATCCTATGAATTTTCGGTGTTTACGCCTTTGTTTCTGTTCGTCTTCGAGCTGTTTTGGGGACTGAAGGACGGTTGGGCAGCGATCAAGAGACACATTGTCAAAGCGCATTTGTGGCTGTGGGTCATTACTATAATCTTCGGCTGCCTCAAGATTTACCAGCTGAGCAGGCTAACCGGGTGGAGCTACGGCGATCTGAGCGGCCTTACAGCAGCGGCAGTAATGAAGAGGTTCATCCCTCTTTTTTACGGGACCACGTGTCCCCTTCAGCTCTCCCCTGCCCTGTCTGTCGCGGC
>DATLAJ010000164.1 GCA_035527515.1 bacterium | reverse complement strand
ACGCAGACCATCTCGACACGAGGAACCATGACCTCGCGCACTATCTTGTCGCTGAACTCCAGCACGCTGCCGATCATCCTCAGCACACTGACATCAATCTGAGAAGAGCTCCCAATCGTGCGCTCAATCAGCGAGACTATTCTATCGTGGACCGGCTCCGACTTCTGCGGTGCTCTGTGGCGTTTGACTAGGTTCTTGAGTTTCATGAGCAGACTTATGTTGCCTGCGTTTTGGTCATCCTCCACTTCTATTCACCTTCCCAGTTCTCGAATATATAAGTTGCTTTATGATCTGATCTGTTTTCTCAAACATCATGGCTCTGCTCGAATCGTCGTAATCAGTGTATCCAACCAAGTGCAGGATACCATGCACGAGAAGCACCTCGAGCTCATCCTCAAGACTGTGGCCTAGCTTTACGGCCTGTGCCTGCGCCCTCTCAACCGAGATGATGACGTCGCCAAGAAAGGCGCTATCGTCCCCCGACGGAAAGGCCATCACATCAGTCGGAGCGTCGACTTCTCTGAACCTCTTGTTCAGCTCCCGAATCCTCTCGTCCCCGCTGAAGAGCACGTTCAACGAGGCGCCGCTCCTGCCGATCATACTCAGCACTTGCGAAACTATGTTTCGGGCATGACGCTCGCTCACGCCGTCCACACCCGCATCCAAGATGACCTCGATCACTTTCGTCGAATCCCCATGACACCAAGTAGCACCGACTCCACGACTACCGAACCTCCTCGCTCTGCACCGGCCCAGCCGGCTGGTCTTCAGGATATTCAATGCGGGAATGAAGCATTCCTTGCAGAACGTGCACAAAGCTCTCCTTGCATCTCTGAATGTCATGCAGCGAGAGGTCGCACTCGTCCAACTGGCGGTCCTCGACATACCACGAAACAACCCTATCGACCATCTTGGAGATCTTGTCCCGTGTGGGGTCGATCAAGACCCTGGACGCAGCCTCAACTGAATCGGCCAGCATTATGATCCCCGCCTGCCGGGTCTTGGGCCTAACGCCAGGGTAGCGGAACTCCGACTCCTCCACCTTCTCCCCCGTTCGCTTGGCCGCCTCCAGCGCCTTGTGATAGAACGGCTTCATCAGGGACTTGCCGTGATGCTGCTCAATTATGTCTTGGACGACCGGCGGCAGCTTCTTCTTCCGTGCGAGCTCAAGTCCATAAGTTACGTGCTCGATAAGAACCCGCACGCTCATGGCCGGCTTCAGACGGTCGTGGGGGTTCTCGCCTCCTACCGGGGTGTTCTCTATGAAGTAGCCTGGCCGTTTCAGCTTCCCGATGTCGTGATAGTACGAGCCGACCAACGCGATGACGCCGTTTGCGCCCACATCCTCGCACGCGCTGCGTGCCAGCTCCCCAACCCTGAGGCTGTGATTGTGCGTGCCGCCCGCCTCGATCATGAGCCGCTTGATTAGCGGCCTGTCGCTGGAGGCAAGGTCAAGCAGCTTGGACTTCGTCCAGACCCCGAACACAAGCTCTAAGATCGGCAAGAAAATCCCCGCAAAAGCGATCACAACCAGCCCCTGTCCAAAACCACAAAGCGCGTTGAAGTAACCTGTCTGACTAAACTTGACGTTCGCGTCAAGCAGCTGCATCGAAAGGACCGTCGCCGCGGCAACCACGCCGATCGACAGGCCCATCTTGAACACAACTGCACCGCTGCCATACCTTCCGGCTACGAACACCACGGTCACTCCGGAGAGAAATGTCGCCATGATGATCACGGGGTAATTACCGAAAAGAAGCGGCACGAACGCAGAACACACAATCGTGGCCGCCAGGCCCGAACGCTTCCCCAGAAGAAGCGTGGCCAAGACCGCACCAAGCCCAAGAGGCGCTGCGAAATAGTAACACTCCTGTTGGTTGAACGGGAACTGCTCAATCGCATCTGCAAAGCTCCTGATGCCCCACAAAAAGCCCTTCGAGAGAAGCAGAGTCAGCATGGCGATTGTCCAGAACAGCAGCTGATTCTTCCACCCCGATGCCGCCTCAAACCCAAACCGCCGGCCCGAAAGGCTGAGAAGGATGACCACAATCGCCAAAAAAAGCGGCGTCCCGACAGCCGAGTTCACACGCCGACGAGGCTGGATGTTTTTGGAAATCTCCCTGATAAGCCGGCTCTGCTTAGGAGTAACCATCTCCCTCGCCCGGATGATCATCTGCCCTTTTTTGATCTTGAAATAAACAAGCTCGACGGCCGCCATGGCATCTTGCTTGGCCTTCTCTGTCTCGCTCTTGTTGAACGTGAGAGTCGGCTTGACAAGACGCGAGACGACCGAGGCAAGAACGGCGCGCAGTTTGCTGGAGCCAGGGCATTCCGACTTTACAAACCTAACAGCCCTGGCTCGAGCCTCCTGGCTATCCGAGACCCTGAAGAGCGAGCTCGCACCAAGCGACTTCGCTGTGCCGCTGCCAACCTGCCTCATAATGATGCCGTTCTCAGAATTGCTCAGCAAAAGCGCTTTGTCGCCAACCACCCCGTCCTTGCTAGCGTCCTCAAATGCCTTGACAACACAGTCCTCGACTGAAACGTCGAGGCCAGATACAACTAGTTGATCAAACTCATCCGGGGACACATCGATCCCCAGCAACTGCTTGAACTCCTCATGTAAGTCTGCAATCGTCGGCTTCACCTCGGGCCGAGCCGGCGCCTCCGAAGGCCCGGATAACTTCTCCTTTGTGCCTTTGGCGGATACATCCTCCGCCAACTTCGCCTGCTTGCCCTCACCTTCCGGTGCCGCCGGCTGCAGAAGCGATCGCAGCAACTCGTTGCGCTTCTCGATACCAGCTCGAAGAGCCCGGAACGTCAAGCCTATCGCTCTAGTCGTCTGGGAGAAGGCGCGCTCGTCGAAGTCATATACGGAGGGCACATTCGCAACCGCGGCCTTTTTCTTGGCCACTGTCGTCTCTTCGTCCTCGACAGTGATCTCGGTGGGCGCCCAGATATCCTGCCTTGCGATCTCCCCGACGGGAAACAGCTTCAGGTCTATCGTGTGCCGTTTGGGAACGAGCAAAACAGTGAGAAGAGCTATCGCCACACATGCTATCACCGCGCTTTGAACGCGGTTCTGGGCAAATAGCGCCCTCAGTCTTGCGACAGGAGGCGAAGTCCCTGATGAACGCCGGTCAGGGGGCTCTGAATTCTGCACCAGGCCTTTAGGTTTGTGCTTGGAGCCATTCTTTTTCATTTTCAGTGCCTGCTGATTGCCACAAACGCTACGCCAAATCAGCCAGCAGCGCTCTCACCTTTTCCCGTGTCAAAGGAAGTCTGAGGAACCGGCTCAGGCGCCACAACTGGCGGCCGACCGAACACCTCGTAGGCATCTATGATCTTCTGCACCAGGTTGTGCCGGACAACATCGGCAGACGAGAAATAGATGAACTCTATGCCACGAATGGACGACAGAACAGATTGAACCTGCACAAGACCTGAGACCTGCGCCGCCGGCAGGTCTATCTGCGTTATGTCACCCGTGATAACCGCCCTCGAGCCCTTGCCCAGACGAGTGAGAAACATCTTCATCTGCTCAGGGGTGGTGTTCTGAGCTTCGTCCAAGATCGCGAAGCTGTCGTTGAGCGTCCGACCACGCATGTACGCAAGAGGCGCTATCTCGATCGCCCCATTCTCTATGAGGTAAGTCGCCTTGTTCATGGGGATCATGTCGTAAAGTGCATCGTAAAGCGGCCGCAAATACGGCATCACCTTCTCCTTGAAATCGCCCGGCAAGAAGCCCAAACGCTCTCCTGCCTCGATAGCAGGCCTGGTCAAGACAATCCGCTTCACTCTCTTGGTGAGAAACGACGAGACCGCGATTGCCATCGCAAGGTAGGTCTTGCCCGTCCCAGCCGGCCCGATCGAGAAAACTATGTCGGAAGTCCTCATCAGCCGAACGTAGCGCTTTTGGTTCGACGTCTTGGGGTATATATCCGCCTCGCGAGACGGAACTCTTATCTGCTCAGAGAAAAGCCCCGGCAGATCAACATTCGCGTCATTTAGATACGCATAGACCGCATCAGCGACGAGCGAATCATCACACTGAAGGTGTTTGTGCAATAGCGGAGCCATCTTCCGCAAGAAATCCTCAACCATAAGAACTTTGCTGTCCTCGCCGCGGACCTTGACCTTGCTGCCACGGGAAATTAGGACGACGCCGAATTCGTCCTCGATTAGATTGGAACCCGAATCGTAAGAACCCAACAGCCTTCGCAGGCTCTCATTCTCCGTGAAATCTACGACTCTTTCCATCTCAAAGAACGCGGCTCACACTACGCCGCAAAAACCACCGCGTCCCAAAGCCGCAGACCTCTCGAACGCCTACCTCCCGTCGTAGAGACTCCACTGGCCACGCGTTCTCGCCTCGTGCCTGGCCTCAGCCTTCTCCACGTCCGTTGAATCTCTCGGAACCTCAAAAACCTGGCCTGGGAAGATCAGGTCGGGGTCCTTGATCTGGTCCCGGTTGGCGCTATAGATAAGCGGCCATAGAAAAGGATCAGAATACACTGTCGAATAACCCGCTATGCACCACAAGCACTCGCCCTGGACCACCGAATGTAAAATGGGGGCAACCGGCTGCTGCTCGGCCTTTACCGAGAACGAGTAGCTCTCAACGTCTGCCAAGAGCTCATTCGCCCCAGATAAAAGCGTCTTACTCCCCTCCTCTGCAGCCAGAAGACTGCAGCCAGCCTCCCTCAGCTGAGTCTCTGTCTTCACCTCCAAATCACGCAGTGAATCCATTCGACTTACGAACAGCGCACCACCCGCGTCCTCGCCAAGCTCGCTCAGCGCCGCGTCAACATTGGCAAGTACATCTCGCGACTCGGCAAGATTCTTGCTCGTTATCGCACGCGACTCATCGCCACGCCTGATCGCATCGGCCTTCGATTTCTCCGCAAGTTCCTTGGCCTCGAGCGCCAAGTCCTTCGCGCCCTTCTCCTTGTGGTCAGCCGCCACTTGCGCCTCTTTCAGCTTATCCTGCGCCTCCGCGAAGGCGTCCGAGGCGTAAATGTCTGCACATGCCTCCTTCGAGTTAGAGATGCTCGTTGAGGCGGCCTCCAACTCCACGTCAGGACGTTTGTAAAACAGCATACAGGCCGCCTGCAGCCCAGCAAGCGCTAGAACCAATATAATCAGAGCACAACGACGCGCCATCATCATAGCAGGTATCCTCCCATCTTTGGCTAACCCAACCACACACAAAGGCTGCTTAATCTTGCAGAGGTCTCACCAGCAGACCTCCTCAGAAGCCCAATTTAGTGCCACTGTCCAAGCTTGTCAAGCACCAAAAGCACAAAAACTTCTCGCCCGCTTCCCTCACGATTGACATCAAACATGGCCGGGCAATACTCTGTGGCCATGACGATGCCGAAAGGGACTGCGCCCGGCTGGTGGAAGGACGAACTAGATAAGATTGGTGAGGGAGCCGTCTATGCTCCCTGGGCAAAGCCCGAGATAACCGCGCGGGAGGTGAAGTTTTTGCTGGAGGTCCTCGGTCCGGGGCGGGCAAGACGCCTCCTCGACGCCGGGTGCGGGTTCGGACGGCACAGTCTTCTGCTTGCCGAAGGAGGGTTTTTGGTTACTGGCGTTGACATCTCCCATGTCCTGCCACGACTTGCTATGAAGCGGGCCAGGATTACTTCCGCGAGAGCGAGCTTTGTTACCGCCGACATCGGCCTGTTACCGTTCGACACCCATTCGTTCGATTGCATAATTGGCATGGCAGAGGGTGGCATCGGATACAAAGAGACAAACGAGGCCAACGAGGCGATGCTGGCGGAGCTGGCGAGAGTTCTTGTTCCGGGCGGCAGATTCGTCATAGGGGTCATAAATGCCGGCTGGGCGATGCAAAGATGCCCGTGCGTCAAGTTCCAGCTCGACAAGGGGGCTATTGGGGTTTACCGGTTTCGCTACGATCGTAAGGAGTCACGCCTCAGAACGGACGTCTGCTCTGTTCGGTGGAGAGGTCTTAGGTTTCACCGCTCACAAGGCTGGGTGCGGCTTTATACTTATAGCGAGATGGCAGGTATCCTTGCACGACTGGGGCTGCAGATTACGTCTGCATACGGAGAAAACAACGTCAAGGTGCCACTTAGCAAGCACAGTTTTAGGATGGTTATCTGCGGCCAAAAGAGGGCCTGAACTCGGCCCAAGGCGAGCTGAGCAATCTTCAGCCACCAGCAGAACGGCCCCGCCACCCGGAGGCGGCGGGGCCGTACGAAGGAGAAAGAAGAGCCAGTTGTCGCGAGACTAAATGGTCTTAGAAAAGGCGGCGAAGATGTCTGAGTTCGACAGCATCCCGACTATGTTCTTGCCATCGAAGACCGGCAGCCGCCTGAAGCCCGTGTTAGCAAGAAGCCTGGCCGCATACTTGTGCTCAAGCCCCGGCGACGCAAACACCAGCGGTTTGCTCATGATGTCCGCAACCTTCGTCGCGTGAGGGTCTGCGCCAGTGGCGATGACCTTAGTGACGACATCCTTCCGAGTCACAATCCCAAAGGCATCCTCGATGCCCCGGTGTTGGACGATCAGGCTGCTGACGTTGCGCTCGTTCATCTGCCTGACGGCGTCCGCGACATTCCTGGACCCATCGATGAACTCGACCTCCTCGTTCATAAGGTCCCTTGCTTTCATCCCCATCCCTCCATCATTTGGTTAAGAAACCAACAATACAGAAAAACAACACCTAACTTCCTGTAAGAATACTAAACGCACAATTTGTGTGAAGTCAAGCCCGAATTGTAGCTGGATCAAGATATTGTGTGGCTTGCGGGATTATTCCCACAGCATCGCGACTACAAGTCGCACATCTCGGGCTCTAATATGTCGCCACCACAACATCTTGGCCGCAGCCGGCTCAGAGCGTCCGCACAAGCAGCTTGCTCAACACCTGAACCACGTCAACGAGGCCCATCTGCCTCGTCGCAACCGTCCCGACCCCGGGCGCAATCCTGAGGTCGATGGCCCTCTCCAGCACCTCGAGCGGCAGAGCATCGGGCGCATCTCTTTTGTTGAACTGGCAGACCGAGGGCATTCTCTCCAGCGACCGATTGGCCGCAACGAGCAGCTGCCGCAGCCGGCGGAGCGAGGCCAGGTTTCTAGCGAGCCTAGAAGTGCGCGAGTCCACCACGATGATGATACCGTCCGCACCGGAGACGAGCTTTAGCCACACCTCGAGGCCAGCTTGATCTGCATGAGGCGCGAAGAGCTCCAGCATCACGTCAGCCTCCTTTATGTGCCCGAGCCGGACAGGGACATATTCCAGGAAAAGCTCAGTGTCGCGCTCGGGAATGTCCGCATAGTCTAGCCAGTTGCCCCTGGTAACTTCACGCGGTAGCTGCGAGATCAGGCCCTTCAGCGTCTCGGTCTTGCCGCACTGCGTTGCTCCCCACAAGGCAGCCCTGAAAACCGCAAGTTTCTTCCGTGGTGAATAGAACATCCTATCTCCCGAATCGCATGCCCAGCTCGGCAAGCCCGCGAAGCGCCGGCGAATACTTGGGCTCAAGCTCCAAGCACCGCTCCCACTGCCGCCGAGCTCCGTCCCAGTCTTCGAGCCCAAACAACGCTGCTCCGAGCAGATAGTGTGCCCTAACACCGTCGGGCGTCAACTCAAGCGCAGCCTTGGCGGTCTCGGCGGCCGCATCGTTCTCACCTCGTCGCAAGGCATCGGCCGCCGAATCGCAATAGACCTTCGCGACCACGTTGCCAAAATACAGACCAGCAGCAGCTCGCTGGCTGCCCTCCGGGCCGAGGAGCCCTGGAGCAACGATCAGGCCAACAGCAATCGAGATGACCACCCATCTCGACACGAATCCCCCGCCGCAGCGCTCGTCGCCCGGCGGCGGCTCGACACGCTTGCAGGACAGAAAAGCGATCGCCGCACAGAAGACAGCCATCGCCGAAAGGAGAGAGATAAGAAGACCGATGCCAACGCTCTTCGGCTCAAACACGAGCCTGACGACGCTCTTCCCTCTGGGGACAGCGAGCGCCTTTACAAAACCGTAGGCCCGCAAGATGGGCGACCGCTCCCCATTTATGAACGCCTCCCAGCCCGGATAGTCGTTCTCCGAGACAACCAAGAATGTGGGCAGATTGGCCCGGACCTCGAGCGTTATCTCGCCAGGATCGGCCTGAACAACGATCACTTCGCCCAGGGGGCCGGCCGCCACACGACGCGCGCCGCGAGGCGTCCCAGAAACGCCCTCGATCGACCACTGGCGCAATAGCGAGCCGAGATTGAAACCGCCCGCCTTCCGCAGCTCGCCCCCGGCGAGCAGCACGCCAGAAAGCGGATGAAAGCTGCGGTCTTTGACGGCCTTCAGGACAGCCGCCTCATTGGGGAGCACGATCGCCCTCTCCACGAGAAAGAAACGAGGCAGGAAATCGCCGTTCTGGTATAGATAAAGGTCACCCGACGTGAAAACCGGGGCGAGCCGAGCGTTGTCGATCACCTCGGACGAGATGACGTATTTGACGTTCAGCAGCGACAACAGGCCCGGCGAGGGCTCGAACCTCGGCCATGCGCACTTGCCCGGAGCGCCAAGCAGCTCGTTGTATCGGGCAAGCCCAAACGAGGTGTAACCGTCGGCGCTGTCGATGCCGTAGAGCATGTTGGTATTGGGCACGAGCGACTCCGTGCAATTGCGGTATCTCTCGAGGTTATTGACCCAGCCAGGCGTGAACGGGTCAGCCTGCCTTTCGCCTTCGCCGACGCCCAATTCTGGGCGCCAGAGCTCGTGGACATGCCATCGCAGCGTCCTGAATGTGCCAGGGTCCGCACGCAGAAGTCTGACGAGCTTGCCGGGCCTCGTATAGACCTTCGTCGAGACGACCGGATTGAACCCATGCCCGAACGAGAAAAGGTCGATAAAAAGCAGCACAGGCAGGGCGAATGCCAAGTAGCGGCCCTGCCGAGGCCTGCTGATAATCAAAACCAGCAGCAGGGCGGACAAGGCGGAGATGGTCCCGAACCGCCACAGGTCCCCTGATAGCGCCTCGCCGTAGCGGGCAAAGAAGGTCCTGCTCTCGTCGCTGACAAGATTTCGGGATTGAGCGGGAAACGATCGCTCCTGGCTCACGGCGAGCGAATTGCCAAGCGCGAGATGATACGCAGTGATTGAGAGAGCCGCGACGATCAGCACCAAACACACGCCGACGAGGCGCCTCGTGCGCAGCTTGCTGTGAAGCGAGAGCAAGTACTCGAGCCCATGGGCCGACAGGGCAGAGAGAGCGAATACGGCAAGGTACATGAACCTCGCCGGAGTGCGGGTTGCGTTGAGAACAGGGATGTTGGCAAGGATGAGGTAAAGCGGCGTTCGGCTGCCGAGTGCGAAGACGATGCTGCCTGCAAGCAGGACGACGAAGTACAATAGTCTCCCGTCTCTCCTAAACAGAACGGCCACGGTGGCGAGTATGAGTGTCAGAATGCCGACGTAGCCGCAGAACTCGGCATAAAGCCCTATCTCGCCCGGCCCCCAGTAGGAGTTGGTGGCGGGAGTGCCAAAGAAGTTGGGCAGAAGGAACGTGATGAGGTTCCTTGCCGGCAGCGAGCCAGCGGTCAGAAACCCGATGCTAACGTCTTGGCCCCGTGTTGAGTGCTCAAGCAGTTCTGCGCTTGGGAGCAGTTGGCACGCCGCCAGCCCGAGGCCGAGAGCCAGGCCGCCAGCTATCGCCAGCCACCGTCCCGCCGAGGCCTTTTTTGGGAGGCGCCTCCGGTCGAACAGCCCGAAAGCGAGCCACAGGCCAACGGCCAGCAGGACGTAGATAGCGACATAGGGATGTGTGCCCAGCAGAAAAGCGCCTGAAAGCGCCGGGATGAGCCACCATCTCCTCATCCCACGAGCGCGGACCGCCTCGATTGCGGCGAGGATAGCGGGGAGGTAGCAGTAGCCTCGGATGATGTTTATGTGGGAGACCTGTGCTACGAAAAAACCGCTGAAGGCGAACGCCACCGCGCCGAGGAGGCAGCTTTGGGCCGAGAGCTTTCTCTGCCGCAGGAAGACCAGCATGAAGATGCCCGCCAGGAGCGAGTGGAGCGCCACGGAGTACTTGTAGATCACCCAGTAGGGAGCGAGGAGCAGCAGCGGACCGAAGAGCGGATACAGCGGGCCGGCCTGCCCCTCTGCAAAAAGAGGAAAACCACAGAAGATGTTCGGGCACCAAAGACGCAGCTTGTGTTGCCCAAATCCCTCCGCAAAGAACTGCCCGAACGGGAAGTTCTGCATGATCGTGTCGTAGAAGAAGTAGAGCTTGTTCGTGAAGAGGGCATTGCCGAAAAAGACCGCAACCAGAACCACAACCAGAAGTATCTGGCCAGCCAGCGGCTTATTCAAAACCATGTATTTGCGCATCGCCTCGCTCGAATCGACTGAGTTCTGCCCATGAGACACGTTTGGGCGATTATACTACGCCCGAGGGCAAACAATAGGTGTTGACGAGACCAAGCGATGGATTGAACGAGCTCTTTATTGCGGGCGCATTGCTGCCAAAAGAAAACGGGCAGGCCAAAATGACCTGCCCGGCGGCTATTCATCACCTTTCAGGGCTGCACGCCCATCGAAGCTACTTACTCATGTTTCCTGTTAGCCTGTTCCTTCGCGTAAGACTCATCACGCATCGTGTTGACGTAACCGGACCGTTGGAAGGAATACTCGAACTTAGTGTGGACGTCATAGCGGTTCTCGAGAATGGCCACAACATCCGCCGTGAAAACATACTCCTCGTCGGTCGGGATGACCAACACCTTGACCCTCGAGTCGTCGGCGCTTATCACAAGCTCCTTGTTTCTGGTCCGCGCTGCCTCGTTACGTTCCTTGTCGAGCTTGATGCCGAGCGCTTCCATGTTCTCAAGCGATTTGCCTCTGATCTCGGGGCTCATCTCGCCAACTCCAGCGGTAAAGACGATCGCGTCCAGCCGCCCCAGGGCCGCGTAGTACGCGCCGATGTACTTCTTTATGCGATAGGTCTCGATGTTGATCGCAAGCTGCGCGCGCTCATCTCCTTCTGCCCCAGCCTTGAGCATGTCTCGGCAGTCCGTATATTTGCCTGTTATGCCGAGCAGACCACTTTTCTTGTTGAGAGTTGACTCTACTTCTTTCACTGTCATCCCTGTTTTGCCGCAGATAAACGGGATGATCGCCGGGTCAATATCGCCGGACCTCGTGCCCATCACAAGACCCTCTAGCGGCGTAAGGCCCATGGAATGATCGAACGCCACGCCGTCCCGAATCGCAGTGAAGCTGACACCGTTGCCGATATGGCAAGTGATGAGATTGCACTCAAAAGGAGGTTTTTTGAGCATGACAGCTGCTCGCTTCGAGACGTAAAGATGCGAAGTCCCGTGAAAGCCATAGCGCCTCACACCGTATTCCTCATACCATTCATAGGGGACGGCGTAGATATAGCTTGTGGCGGGCATCGTCTGCAAAAAGGCCGTGTCCATCACCGCAATGTGAGGCACGTTCGGCAAGACCTCCATCGCCGCCTCGATCCCCTGAATGTTGGGTGGATTGTGAAGAGGCGCAAGAGGCGACAACTCCCTGAACGTTTGCAGGGACTCCTCGGTGATCCTCACCGATTTGGCGAACTTATCGCCACCGTGCACGACGCGATGCCCGACAGCACTTATCTCAGAAATGTCTTTCAGGACGCCATGGTCCCTCCGGAGAAGCATATCGGTAATCAACGAGAGCGCCTCTTTGTGGTTCGGGCATTCATGGTTCTCGATATACTCCTCTTGACCGGGGACCTCGTGCTTGATAAACGACCCTCCGACTGTAACTCGTTCCACGATGCCCTTGGCCATGGTCCTCTTCTCGTCCCAGTTATAGACCTGATACTTGGCCGAAGAGCTGCCGCAGTTCAGAGAAAGAATGATTTGAGCCATGATATCCCTCTTCTTGTGGGTTCCATTTGACTTTGACCGCAACCTTGTCAACCTGGCGGCGAAAAGAGGCGTTATACCACATGTCCTCTCGTACGCAAGTATAAACATCCAGAACGTCATTGTGTGATCGCTGATGCCAATCCGAAGGACGCCACAAACTGTTGCCGAAGCAGTGCGCTGGACCTCATCAGCCCTCTCGCGCGCAGACGTACAGCAACCGCGCCTCGACGCGGAGCTAATCGTCTCGCATTGTCTTGGCCTTGACCGCTCGGTCCTGCCTATGAGATCGCAGGAGACCCTCAGCGATGCACAGCTTCAACAAGTAAGGCGACTCGCCAAGCGCCGGCAGAACCGCGAGCCGATACAGTACATTCTTGGTCATTGGGAGTTCTGGTCAATCGACCTCGTGGTCAAAGAGGGCGCTCTCATCCCCCGTCCAGAGACCGAGACCCTTGTTGAGGCAGCAATACAGGAGCTAAAGGGCAGTTCTGGCCTCGCGCCCTCGGCCCGTCCTCTCATAATAGATATAGGCACGGGGTCGGGCGCCATCGCCATCGCGCTTGCCGCGGAGCTAAGCGGCGAGTGCAGGATCGTGGCGACCGACATCTCACGGGCCGCGCTTGCCGTTGCAGAGGCGAACGTGTCCCGCATTGGCTTGCAGCACACAGTTGCCCTTGTCTGCTGCGATATGGCGGACGCTCTCTCGCCAGAAGCATTTGCCCAAAGAGTGGAACTGATCGTCTGCAACCCGCCCTACATTCGCTCCCAAGACCTCAAGAGGCTTCAGCCAGAGATCTCGCAATTTGAGCCAGCAATTGCTCTTGACGGAGGCGCATCGGGGCTGGACTTCTATCCGCGATTGATAGAGACGGCGGCGGGGCTGCTCAAGAGAGGCGGAGCGCTGGTCTGCGAAATCGCACCTGATATGCCCCCGGCCATCAGGGACATGCAGCAGGCGATGCGCGATAGAATGAGCGAGCCGCGTTTCGTGGCCGATCTCTCTGGCCGCAGGCGCGCGGCAGTGTTTCACCGATTGAAGTGAGGTCGAGGGAGAGTCTTCAAAAAGTTGCGTGCGGCATGGGGTTGCATTATAGTGTTATTGAGTGTGGCGGGCATAGCTCAGCTGGTAGAGTGCAAGCTTCCCAAGCTTGATGTCGCGGGTTCGAACCCCGTTGCCCGCTCCAGGAAGTGGATTTGAGTTATTCGTGGCGCAGGAGTATGAGATGGGATTTTTCAACAAGGACGAGAAGAAGCAGGATTCTCAAACTGGTTCAAAAAAAGAGCAAACTGCCTCACAAGTGCGTAAGCCCGAGGCGAGACCAATGGTCAAAGGAAACATGAAAGCAAACGTTAAGAGTCAAGGTGACGTGCCTGTCGCTGGTGGCGAGTCGATCATAGCCGAGGGGACGGTGGTGAACGGCGACATTCAGAGCGACAGAACCGTCATTGTTTACGGTATCGTAAAGGGCAAGGTGCATATCCAGAGCGACCTCATAGTGGCCGAGTCTGGGCTGGTCGAGGCGGATGTGAACGCGGAGAACGTCTCGATAGCCGGTCGGAAGAAGGGCCGGACCGAGGCGAGGAACCTCTTTGAGCTTAAGAAGACAGGAACGATAGAAGGCGAGATCGTGGCCAAGAGCGTCAAGATCGACGAGGGCGGGCGCGTGATCGGTAAGATCAACATGCAGACCGGCTCACCGCAGGCGACGAAACAGATCGGCGAGGCAGAGATCAAAAAGAAGAAGGAGTTTTTGCGAGGCGATGCCAATCCGATTCCTGAGAAGAATGGAGGTGCTTGATTGTGCGTCTTGGGGGACTCGCTCTCTACGGGTGTCTGACAGCTCGCTGCGGTGGGCTGCGGCAATTCCTGATGGCGCCAGTTCTGACCGTTAGTATTGGGGTGCAGTAGGGTCTGTTGGGAGCTTCTGAACCGGTGATTTTCGAGTTACGGAGGCGATAGGCGGGGATTTGACAATGGTTCCGGCGAGCGCAACCCCCAGCTACCAGCTTAGGGGGGCGATTGGCTACCTACGAGACGAGCAGAGGCTCCCAGCGATGGGTATGGGGCTTGTGGCTCGGTTTGGCGGGCACAACGCTGCCATCTGTCTCGGGCTGCAAGAGAATGAGAATACGGGAGCCATCGCTTCGCGGAGCTCTCAGAGCTCGTGCGCCCTGATTGAGCCGAAGCGAGAGGATCAGTTTTTGGCAGACTCCCAGTCCTACCAGAATGGATATAGCACTTCCGGCCGCTGTCTTCAGGCGGAGTTTGCGTGCCTAATCTACGGCCGCTCAGGACAGTTCCTGGAGGCCTCGACGACTGGGCGGCAGCTTGACCTTGTGGCCTGAGCCCACGTTTCTGGGCGTCCATGGTGGGGCATGGTATTACGCGCCGAGCATTACTTGGATTTAGGCAAGGTGATAGCGTGGTAGAGATTGACAATAACAAAGCCCCCCTGTTTGGGCGGCGCGACGCGTACTACGACCGGACTCGGGCCCTTCTTGAGACTGGTGATCTTGACGCGATTTTCGCGAGCATGGAGGAGAATCCGGTCAACGTCATATACTACCTGAAGCGGGCTCTCGCCAACTCAGAGCGGTCGCTGATGTTCTTTGCGGAGGTATCTCAGGACGAGTTGGATTTTCTCGAGCACCTTGACATATTGTTGGACGAGTCTCGAGCGGGCTATTTTGCTCACAAACATGGTGGGCTAATTGAGAAGCAGCAGAATTTTATCACGAATTTTTACAAGGAGAGCGCTGAGGAGATCGCTCGCTATCGTGAATCTTACTATCAGCGTGCTAGGGATTCAGTGGGGTATCTTCTGATGCACATGAAGCTCGCTGAGCGTAAGTATGAGGAGCTCAAGTCTCTTGAGCACAGCGAGTTTGTGGGCTGTATGCAGGGCGATGAGTTGTTGTCTGGCAGCGATATGAACCGTTACCTGTTGGCCTACAACTCGGTCTCACAGCTTTACAAGGACCATACTGTGAGGATTGCAGAGGACCTGTAGGCGCCGATTATCAGACCGGGGCGGCGGGCTGTTCAACAAGTAGGGAGCTGACCTGCTGGACAAAAGCACTTACCGAGAAGGGTTTTGAGATGCACCTGAACTCCACCTGCCTGATGAACTCGCGTGTTTTGGGCTCGTAGATGTCGCCGGTCGTGAAGAGCATCCGCTTCTCAAGTCCGGGTATGTTCTCCTTGACCCATTTGAACAGCGCAAAGCCGTCGAGTCCGGGCATGCGCAGGTCGGTGATAATCATATCTACTGGTTCTCGTTTTAGGATGTCTATCGCTTCTCGGCCGTTGCCGGCCAGAAACACTGTGTGGTCAGGGGCGAGTATCTCGCGCACCATCCCCCTGAGTATTTCCTCGTCATCGACAACGAGGATACTGGCACCCCGCTGCACCTCTTGAGAGACAATCTGCGCCCCCTTGGGAGCTTCCTCTTCGGGCTCACCCTCAACTATGGGCATCTCTATTGTGAAGGTCGTCCCCCTTGAGACCTTGCTGGCGCAGCGCAGGTCCCCATTGTGCGTCTTGACTATACCGTAGGAGCAAGGCAGGCCTAGTCCAGTGCCCTTCCCAACAGGTTTTGTCGTGAAAAACGGCTCGAATATGCGCGTCAAGTTCGCCTCAGGGATTCCAGGGCCGGTGTCCGTGATCTGGAACACGATGTTGTCGCCCTCGACTGACGACTGAATGTAGAGCGTGCCTCCCCTATCCTCCATCGCCTGGTAGGCGTTGTTTATGATGTTGAGAAAGACCTGCTCCATCTGTTTACGGTCAACCATTGTCCGGGGCAGGCCCTTATCAAGTTCCCATATCAAGT
Organism: bacterium; assembly: GCA_035527515.1. Taxonomy (NCBI): domain Bacteria; species bacterium. Next base: position 42,324 of record DATLAJ010000164.1, on the reverse strand, counting down.
CTATATTGAAGGCATCCAGCCGATACTTGACCAGCTGGACGGTCTCCTCGAGTATCCTGTTCAGGTTGACATACTTCCTGACAGAGGCACCGGTTCTCGGAAACGCAAGTAACGACTCAACGACCGATTTCGCACCAATCGCACATTTCTCAATGAACATCAGCCTCTTGGAGACAGCATCGTCAGAGACCCTGTCCTGAAGCATCTCGGAGTAGGCAAGTATCGGGGCCAGTTTGTTGTTGAGCTCATGTGCTATCGAGGCGGTTAGCTCGCCCAGCGAGGCGAGTCGCTCAGCTTGGAGCAGCTGCTTATGAAGCTCGTTGAGCTTCGTAATATCGACCAGGATCAACTCGACTGCATCCTGGCCGCTGTAGGTTATCGGAACGCCCTTGAAGAGGACCTGCAGCTCTTTTCCGCTCGCGGTTATCAGCAGAAGCTCCGTCTCCAACGCAGCTCCCTCCTTCTGAAGGCGCTCGAGAGATTCTATGGCCTTTGTGCGCCAATCAGGATGCACAACCCTCGAGACGAGGTCGAAATCGCTAGAAAAGAGCTCGCGTGGGGCAAATCCCAGCTTCCGCGTCAAGACCTGGTTGGCGTAGATCAGCCGACCGGATTGGACGATACAGATCATGTCTGGTGAGGCCTCAACCAGACGCTTATATTTCTCCTCCGATTCTTTTATCTCGCGTTGTAGCGTGCTTCTTTCTGTGATGTCATTCAACAGAAGGATCGACTCCAGCACGTTCCCCTCAATGTCCCTCTTGGGGCTCGCGGTTATGTCGAAGCTCCGGGGCTGCCCATCAACCTCGCGCTGCCTAATCGCATGGCAGACGTGGTCGGATTCGATGGCCTTTTTGGCGAGACAGTCCTCGCAGGGCTCGCTCCGACCGAACACCAATTGATAGCACTTCTTCCCGTCAGGCGAGCCAAAGGCTGACACGAACTCGGGATTGGCGTAGGTGATGTTGAGCTCCTCATCCACGGCGAGAAGCGGGTTGCCGATACTGCGCATCGTCTGCTCAAGGTTGACCTTCTCGTGGTGCAACTGCTCAGTCTTGACCAGCATCATGCGCTCAAGTGCCTTCCCCCACTGTGTCGAGACCTCGACCGCGGTCCCGCTGCCGAAGAGAACGAGGGCCATTATGAAGCCCAGAAGCTGGTACTGCTTGAGGTACGCCTCGTCAATGGAGGACAGGACGACGTTCCATGGGGCCGCTGCCACGAGGTAGTAGCTGCTGTCACCAAGACGAACCGAGCAGTATGAGGCGAGCTCCGAGGAATCCCTCGACTTGAGAATGGTTGAGCCTGGGCTATGCGCCCTCATTCTCGAAAGCAAGTGCTTTGTTCTCTCAGTCGGGGAGTGCGGGACACGATGGGGTATCGAGTGGGCAGTTGAGTTGACCTCGGTGGAGAGGAGAACTTTTCCCCCGTCGTCAGCGAGAATCGTGTGGCCGAACTCAGAGCCGGCGCCTCGCAGAAAGGTGCTGGCCACGACCTGAGCTGGGGCGAAGAGATAAGCGTTATAGAGAATCGCTTGGTCTAAAGCGCCGCGAGAAAAGACCGGGGCGTGAAACACGAAGAAGCTTCTGGGGGAACCTCTTGGGCCAATGAAGACGGGGCCTGCAACGCGCACCTCCTTGCCAGCGGCGGTCTTCTCAAACGGGACTGCTGCAAGATAGCCGAGCAGTTGCCGCACCGTTCCTTGCTGGGCGTCGGTCTTGAGTATTCGTCCTTCCGGGTCGGTTATCAGCAGGCTGCATGGCAGCTGGTCGTTCGCCATCGCCACAAGATTATTGAAGACCTCATCGTCCCAGTGCTGCAACCCTCTGCTACATAGCTCGCTCAACCCGGCGAGGCACGAGGCAAGCGTCTTGCTTGCTGCTCGAAGCTCGGAACCGACGCCGAGAATATGCGAAAGCTGCCTGCTTTGAAGTTGCTTGGCAACTGCACAGGTAAGCTCCTCGCCGGACCTCTGGATCAGAAGGAGCGACATCAGCACGGCGATGACGACAACGGCCCCAATGACTGCGAAGGTGCGCTTTGACATGATTCTGTTGGCCCTGAACTGTTTTCTCACAAGCGAGCTCAGTCCCCGTGCCCCAGCGCTCTTGGCAATGAATATGACAACCATTCCGGCCAAGGATGTGCTCGCACCGAGCAGGACAGCATCCAGCCACCACCATAGCGCTGCTTTTGGCACTATCATGTTATGGAAGAAATACATGCGCAGGATAGGATTGATGAGAATCAGCACGGCGGCTGAGATGGCGAGCTTCTGAGCCTTTTGGCCGCTCTTGCCGAAGTGGCGGGCAGCCACCGCGCCCAGGACGAGATATACCCACATAAGGCCCACCACGGCGGAGTTGTAAACGGCGTGATGCAGGACCCCGATCGCTGTGAAAGAGCCGAGCATCCCCGACATGGCCGGTATGGCCCAGGCCGCAAACGATGCTGTGATCATGACCCGGCGCCGCGACTGACTAATCTTTATCCCTTGGGCCGAGAGGAAAGACAGCGAACCGATAGCGGCAAGAGCCATCGCCAGCAGCAGGATCAGGTCGAAAAGCTGCCTAATCTCGTGACCGCCGAGCGGGGAGCGCGTCCCGTAGTCGATCAGAAACATGAGGTTGCGGCAGAATGCTGCGAACGCAGCGAAGAAGAAATGAACAGCGCCAGTGCTTCTCTTGGAGTGTAAAGCTAGACCGTAAGAGAAGAGCCCCAGAGCGAGAAGAGGAAACACCCAAGTAACAAATGAGATCAGAAAGCCAAGCTCGAGCGCGGTCATCTCACCTGATCATCGCCTTCTCTCATTTACTCTGGGTTGTTAATCCTCCGCCGATACATACTCCCTAATCGGCAGGGTTAGGACCATTCCTACTTCCCTATTCGAAAAATCTATGTCCAGATCTTTAGCTACACTGCTAATTCTCGTGCCGATGTGCTCATCATCAGATGCGGCCATCACCATCTTGATGTACCTCTTGCCTCCGAGGGAACCGCCGACAAGACCTGCGAATATCGGCACGTCAAAGGCGAGCACCTCCTGCATCCGCGTCGCCTCGACCACAACAGCGTTCTCCAGTCCTAGCTCGGCAAACACTGACAACATGTCGTCCAGCTGATCTTCTCGGAACAGAACCACGATCACTAAATACATGACATTCCCTCTGGGTTTCAAAAGGGCAGACACCCTCATCCCCGTGTCAAAGCGTCAAATTCCTCGAAAATAGCGTAAACCTCGTCCTTGCTCCCGGCTGCCAAAAGTCTATCCCGGTTGGCCTTCTTTCGAGCGCACCGTGAGATCTTGGCAAGCACCTGGATGTATAGCTTGGTCTCCTTGGCCGGAATGCCGAACATGAACACTATGCGAACCAGCGGATCATCCTTCGCCCCGAAGTCTATACCCTTGCGAGACAGGCCGACCGCGATTACGAGCTTCTTGATCGAATCAGACCTGGCGTGTGGAATCCCCACCCCGTCGCCGAGGCTCGTTGTCATTACTGCCTCCCTCTCCTTCAGGGCGGCCAGAAACATGTCGCGGTCCGGGACGGATTCGGATTGCGAGATGATATCTGACATCTCGTCAAACACATCTGCCTTCGTGGTGGACTTGAGGTCAAGGCAGATCAGCTTCTCCTTCATGAAGGATGTCAGTTCAACCATGTTCTACCTCTTCTAAGAGCTTAAATACCGTCAACTGGGAGTGCGTGCCAGTCAATCAAAGCCTCGAAGTTAGTTCACTGCGATTGCCTGAGCGTTATCAAACACGAGAATCATCTTGCTTTCAAGAGCTGTTTGCCGGGGGCTTTTCCCCCGCCACCTCACCAGCTTTCCTCAAGGCATAGGCGGTGCACGGTGGTCCAACCAGCTCGTTGACCGCCACCGTCCCGAGTATGATGTTCGTCAGCATAGGCGCAAAAGATGCAAAGGCCGGATTGGCTTTAGCTACCAACACAAGTCCAATTGCCACGCCCGCTTGCGGCAGGAGGCCAAACCCGAGATACTTTCTGACCGTTGGTGGGGCTCGCCCCAGCCTGGCACCGATTCTCACACCAAACAGCTTACCAGCAAACCTCGCAACGATGTAGATCCCTCCCAGCGCGCCAAGCATGCCCAGATTGCTGAACTCAAGATGTGTCCCTGCCAGAGTGAAAAACATCGCATAGATCGGCGCGTCGATATCGCCGAGCGACCGGAAGATTCGGATGTTCCGCGGGGAGAGATTTATCAAAGTGAATCCCACGAACATGTTTGTGAAGAGCGGCGATACGCCAAGACCAATTGCTATCCCGCCAGAAAGCAGCACGAATCCCAAGGCGCCAACGGTAGTCTCGCGCTTGGTCCTGAAGAAGCGAGAGCCGAAGTGAGCCACAAACCCCATCCCTATACCCAGCAGGGCGGCGCCAACGATCTCGATCAGCGGCAAAGCCACTGTTTCGTAAAGACTGCTGCCCACTTGTGCCCCAATGGTCAGCAGACCTGAGGCAGTTGCGCTCGCGAAAGTGAAGATGAATAGCGCCACAGCGTCGTCGAAGCCGACCACCCCCAGAAGCGTTGTCGTAACGTCGCCTCGCGCCCTGAGCTCTCTTATGACGGCCACAGTTGCGGCGGGCGCTGTGGCAGCCGAGAGCGCTCCCAACAGCAGGGCAAATGCAAACACAGACTTGATTGGCGAGATTCCCTCGATCGGGGGCACGGCCCACACATGAGGCGCTACTACGAATGTCAGCAAGGTAACACAGAAGAAAGCTCCGAAACCCTCCATCATGCCGATCCAGGCGATGCCTCGCCCAAGCCGCTTGAGCCGGCCAATAGGCAAACTGCCGCCGATGATGAACGCGATGAGAGCAAGTGTGATCTGTGGGACCTGTCCGAGATGCTCGCCAAGCAGCAGTTCAAGCCTCTGGTGTTTGATGAGGCCGAGCAGGTCCAGGAACAGCTTGAGAAGAATCCCCACAAAAATGTAGCCAGTAACCTCAGGCAGCCGAACGCGATTTGAGAGCCGCCCGCCAATGAAGGCTACGGTGAGGATCAGTCCAACAAGGAATACTAGGTCTGCTCCCTCAGGAATCATATCTTTCCTCTGATGCGCCCAGAGTTTTCGAGGTCTCTGTTTTCCTCGAGAGACCCGCCTCGCCAGAGCGCCTCAAGGCGTAGGCAGCGAAGGGCGGCCCGATAAGCTCGTTCAAAGCAACTGATGCGAGGACAACATCGACAAGCACATACCTATAAGCAAACAAGTAAGGGTTCTCCTGAGCCACCAGCATCAGGCCGATCGCAACACCAGCCTGCGGAAGCAGCGCAAGCCCCAAATAGCGCCTCGCCGGTCCCTTCACATGTGCTATGGATGCACCCAAACGGGCGCCACCCACCTTACCCAAAAGCCTGAAGACAAGAAAACTTGCCCCGATTATCCCACAGGTGAACAAGTTCTCAAGGTGAAGCTGTGTCCCCGCTAGCGTGAAGAAGATCACGAATACAGGGCCCTGAACGCCCTCGATGGACGCGAAGATGCGCTGATTACGTCTGGAGATGTTGGCCAGGACAAAACCGGCGGCCATGATAGTGAGCAGTGGTGACAGCCCGAGAAGCATGGAGAGGCCGCTGGTGAACGTGATTATGCCAAGTGATGCTGTCATCATCTCGACCTTTCCCACTACCTTTGCCCCGACGAAATGGTGAGCTATGCCGACGAGAAGCCCAAGACACAAAGACCCAACCACTTCCACCAGCGGTCTAAGCCATAGCCGAGACGCCCCATAACCAGCGGTGGCAACGCCCATCGTGAGCAGACTTTCAGCTATCGTAATGCCAAAAGCGAATATCAAAAGCGCGATCGCATCGTCCATAGCAACCGTCGCCAGCAGCGTCGTAGTGAAGGGGCCCTTGGCCCTTAACTCCCTTATCACGGCGACTGTTGCCGCCGGTGCGGTCGCAGTCGCGATACCACCAAAGACGATCGCAAGCGGCAGCACATTCATAAAACTGCCTGCGGGCGCGCCGCCGAGATTGGCGTAAGAACCGATGACTGCAACGCCAATCGTAACTGCGACGAACGTAACAATGGCCTGAACCGAAGCTATGCAGATAATGCCCTTGCCCAGCTGTTTCATCTGCTCGAGCCGCAGACCCCTGCACACAGCAAACGCTATGAGTGCAAGTGCTAGATGGTTAATCGGAATGAGGTCGCGTGAGAAGAGCTTCGTGAACTTGATGTCCGACATCAGCCCGAGCCAGAAGATCGCCTGTTTTAAGACTATCCCGGCCGCGATGTAACCCGTGATCTCGGGAAGCCTGGCTCTCTTGGCCAAAATGCCCAGTGCGTAGCCGGAGAGAAGAAGGACGCTCAAAACGAAGATGAGCTCAACCTCTTCCAAAAGCATGATAGATCGACAACCTCTGCTATAGTTCCCACCAAATCGGGCTTCAACGCGGCATACTACACGCCCGGTGCAGTTTTGCAACGCAGACCAGCACGTCTCGAAAAAAACAGATTAGGCAGCATAAACCAGCGCCAGCATTTCCTTGAACGGCACTGGCCCGAGTTTCCCAGTTATAGCAACAGTGTAACAGGTATCAGGCCTCTACTGCCGGACTTGGATGCCTTTTCGTCTATTACTTGCCCACTGAAGCTTTTGATTTGGCCGACTTCACGTCGCAAGGCCGAGACCAGTCCACGAAGTTATCGAGGCGCGGCGGCCCTTTCATGCTGAAGCCAGGTGAGATCGTTCTGAAGCCGCTAATCGACAGTGGGGCCAGGGCAGGAGAGAGAGAAATGCGCTGCAGGGCAGTGCCCGGGGAGAGACCCTCGATGACGAGGCGCAACCCAGCGATGTTTCGGCCGTAGCCCCAGTAGAACTGGACCAGCATGAGGGCAAGATTGGCGTTGAAGTTGCCATCCCGGTTTATGGGAGCGATTCGATTCTTGAACTTTGGCCAGCCATCGTCGCCGTTGGAACGGTAGTGGATTCGCCACACAGAATCGTCGGGCTTGTGGTCGCACTTAGCGACCACGTTGACCGTGGCGAAATACCATGGATCGATCGAGATTCTGGGACTTTCAAGCACGAACAGCCCGTCATCTGATGATATATCCAAGTATCCGTTGGCCAGTTTGGCGCTGCCGCGCCTAACTATCCAGCCGTCCAGGCCCTCAGAGAAATCCCAGTCGAGTGTGTTTTCAGGCACAGGCCCGGTCAACGATAGGCCGGCCTTGCTGCGATCGAGAGGAGGGGGTGTCCCAAGAGCTGTTCCCAGGCTGGCCCGGTACTTCAACAGCCGCCTTATGTGTTCGGTCAACTCCGGACTCGCGCGCGCCTCAGAATCCTTGCATTCCCAAAACTGTGGTTCGGGGGCTGGTCGGCCCATCACAAGCGCCCTGGTCAGGTACTCGTGAACCCACATCACCTCGATCGAGTCGTGCAACATGAACCGTGTCCCTGCAACCCAGAAGTAGATGACATCCGTGCCGACGCTCCTGACCTTGTCTCCGGGCATGAAGACGAGCGATATCTGGCCATTAGCGGTCTTGGGATCGATATTACGGGCGACCGACATCGGAATCGATCCTTTGACCTCATTCGTTTTCACAAACTCAGCCAGCTCGCCTCGAAGATCGGCGTTGAGGATCAGGAGCGCTGCGCACAAGATTGCGGCTGGCAGCGCCACGGCAGCCTTGCGACTTCGGGCAAGGCGAGCGCGGATGGTGGCCAGCGAGGCCATTGTCACGAGGCTCGAGGCGATTACTGGAAGATAGAACGAATGCGGCTCGATCATCACGGGCAGGGGCACTACCGGGATCGGCGAGAGCGCCGTGAATCCAAGCGCAAAGAGCATTAGCCGTCGCAGCCGTGCAGAGTCCTCCCAACCTACGCCGCCGGTCGTGCGAGCTCGCAGCATGATATAGATGCCAAGAAGAATGGTTGGCACGACGAGCCAAAGTGGGGCAAAAAGGTGGCTGAAGACCAGCTCTGTGTTGCTCAAGACATGAAGAGCGGTTGACCGGAAGTTCGATAGAAGGCCGATCTGGCTTGGCTTTGGCCAGAATGGCCGCAGAACGAACAGGATGACGTGAGTGGCGGTGAGTAGGAAGAATGGGCTGGTGCGGCGAATGGCCGAGGCGCACCTTCTGACAGTTTCCTTGCGACCGCGACCTGAAAAGAAAACAAGCTCGATCAAAAGAAGGACAAGCGGAAGTGTGATTGCCATCTCCTTGGATAAGAGCGAAATGGTAGCTAGGACGAGCGATGCGACCAGGGCTGTGGTGCTTCGCGCCCGCCGGTAGCGGAAATACGCAATGAGGCACAGGAGGTAAGGGATGGTGAACATGATGTCAATCCCACCACCAATCCGGCAGACTGTGTCATGGAGCGCTGGCTGCTGTGAGACTATCAGCGCAGCGCCGGTCGCGACGAAGCGGCTTCTGGAGAGCACAAATCCCAGCCAGAAAACAGTAAGAAGGCACAGAAGGTGGAGAGACCAGGCAACGACACGATACCCGAACGGATCGACGTTCAGGAAGCGGTATTCCAGCAGCCAGAATATCTCAGGCAGCGGCCTGTAGAAGCTCCAGTGCGGGATGAAAATCCTAGGATACTCGGAGAATGGAAGCGGATAGAAGAAGAGGAAGTCATCCGTGTGGCTGAAGAATAGGTGGAACGTCGGAAGGAACGGCACAAGTCCGGCCGCGGCCACTAGTGCCAGACACAGCAGTGTGCCGGGCAGCCCTACACGGCCTATTGCACCTCGACCATTGATCGGCGTAGGAACGCCCCTCTCGCCCAAGTGCTCTATGTCAGATTCATTGTCCGAGTGCCGCGCTTGCCGGAATCTCATGCCCGATAGATTATCCGAATCTGCATACCGAACGCAACTGCGTGGGCACGGGGCTGGCAATCTCACAAATGATTTTCGAGGCGAATTTGGGCCAGCCCCTCGCATTGCTGGTGACGGGGGCGATCAACCGAAAAGAGAATGGATGTATCTAGGGGTCTCACGGCGTCTGGCGACGATTACTCTGCGCTTCTTGAGCATCTTGGGGGCGAGCCTGATAGCGCCCAGAAGCCCTTTCACCAGGTGAGGCTCGAAGATGGGGACGTAGGCTAACTGCCTGAACTCGAACCAGAGGATGTGGTGCAGGTCCCGCAGGATGTTGGTGACAGAGGAGTTCTTGATTATCATCAGATATCGGTTGCGAAGCTGAATCTGTCGGAGGAACTTTGGCACTTTAAGCCGTTTGTCCGGGGCATAAGCCCTAACATGATATGCGACCGCATCTGGCGTGAAAAGGCACTTCCAGCCGAGCCATTGAGCACGCCACGCCAGGTCCACCTCGTCTCTGTAGATGAAGAAGTCCTCGTCAAAAAACTCTCCCTCGACCTCGATGTCGTTCAGCATCTCTCGCCGATAAAGTGGTGCGGCGCCCGATGCGCCGAAAACAAACTCCGGCTCGGCGTACTGCCCCTCGTCGCGCTCGCGCTGGCCTCGCTCGAAGTTCCTTCGCGCTCTCGTCAGCACGGTGCCAACCCCGTCAATGATCTTCTCGTCAGGTATAGCGGCGTCGTGGCCCGCAATCCGCAAGAGCTTCCCTTCAACCATGCCGATGTTGGCGGCGCTCTGCACCGCGCACACTTTCGCCTCGACGAAGCCTGGCTCCATGAAGACATCTGCGTTTAGCGGCATCACATAATCGCCGTGACACCGCCTAATGGCGATGTTGTGGCTCTTGCAGTAGCCGAGGTTATCGGGATTGGTTATGACAGCAAACTCGGGGAAAGTGCTCCTGAGCATCTCGTCCGTCCCATCGGTCGAGGCGTTGTCAATTACAATGACCTCGATTGGCGAATACGTCTGACGTTGGATGCATGTAAGACAGCGCCTCAAGCAATCCTTCTCGTTTGTGGCAAGGACATTGATCGAGACTAGTTTTGGCCAGGTCATCCTCCAGGATGTCTCCCTCAGAAGGGCGGCTGGCCGCTACATCGTGTTCATTGAGTTGAGGAAATCTTCGTTGGACTTGGTTTTGGAGACCTTGTCAATCAAGAACTCCATCGCGTCGACCGGGTCATAGTTCTGCTGTAGGAAACGAGTTAGTATCCAGAGCTTCTGGAGCACATCCTTGGACACAAGAAGCTCTATCTTTCTCGTTCCCGACTTCTCGAAGTTGATGGCAGGATATATCCTGCGGTCAACCAGCCTCCTGTCCAAGTGCAGCTCCATGTTGCCGGTGCCCTTGAACTCCTCAAAGATAACATCGTCCATTCGGCTCCCCGTCTCGACAAGCGCGGTAGCGATAATGGTGAGGCTCCCGCCCTCCTCGATGTTCCTCGCGGCCCCGAAAAACCGCTTCGGCTTCTGAAGAGCGTTGGAGTCGAGCCCGCCCGACAGGACCCTGCCGCTAGGAGGCGCGACAGTGTTGTGAGCCCTGGCAAGCCTGGTGAGGCTATCCAAAAGGATACAAACGTCATGCCCCTGCTCGACAAGCCGCTTGGCCTTCTCAAGCACCATGCTGGCAACCTTCACGTGCCGCTCAGCAGGCTCGTCAAAAGTTGACGCGATAACCTCTGCGTTTATCGAGCGACGCATCTCGGTTACCTCCTCCGGACGCTCGTTGATCAGCAAAACGATCGGTATCACGTCCGGATGGTTCGCCGTGATGCTGTTGGCGATGGCCTGGAGCAGCATCGTCTTCCCAGTTCTGGGAGCCGCCACGATCAGGCCCCTCTGACCCAGTCCGATCGGCGTAATCAAGTCTATGATGCGAGTAGATATGTTGCCGTTGCCGGTCTCGAGCTGGATCTTCTGGTCCGGGAAGAGCGGTGTCAGATTGTCGAAGTTGATTGTCTCCTTGATCTTGTCGGGCTCCTGGCTGTTTATCGTCTCCACTCGCAAGAGAGCGAAGTAGTGTTCGTTCTCCTTGGGGGGACGGATCAGCCCGCCAACTGTGTCGCCCTTTCGCAGCCCGAACTTCCGTATTTGCGACGGCGAGACGTAGATGTCGTCAGGCCCAGGAAGGTAGTTGAAGTCCTGAGACCGCAGAAAGCCGAAGCCCTCGGGCAACGTCTCGAGAACACCCTCCGCAAAGATCAGCCCCTCTTTCTCTATCTGGGCAAGCATGATCTTAAAGATCAGCTCTTGCCTTGGGAGAGCGGCGGAACCATCAACACTAAGCTCCTGAGCGAGCTTCGACAGTTCCGAGGTCGATTTGGCTTTCAGCTCGACGAGGTTCATCGTCGGCCTGACGCCGCTCGGCATGTACCCAGTATCCTCTCGAACCTGATTCCTGGGCGGAACTGCCGCTGTTTCTACCTTCCTCTTTCGTGGTCTAGCCAATGTGATTTCCCCTGATTATTGTTGTGAATTGCTCGGACCCGCCAAATCAAAGGCAACACAGCCCAAGACCTAATGACCGAAACCAACGCCTAAGTGATCAGTCGATGAACGAATCGTGAAAAGCTATAAACACCCTCGCAAAGACCAAATCTTGAACCGACAAGCACTTAATTGCCACCATACCGGCTATATATCATCGGGACTCGGATTTCTGAAGGATAAACCTGACACAATACCACGATGGCAATACCTTGCCTCGATCGCGGCTCAGGCAGGCTATTTTCGTGTTTCTATCTTTAACTATCGGTTCTCAGTCCGATAAAGTCAAGCTGTTTTTTTGAGAGGGGTTTCCCCATTCTGTCCTGGAGTGGTTCAGGGCACCGCCTTCGTTTCAGGGGGCTTGACGCCGGCTGCGAATCCCCCTCGGCGCGCTCATGCGCGGCGTCCGGTCCGGTCCAATTCCAGCTGGGACCATGCAGAAGCAGACCCATATACCAAATAAACCGACGAGCCCCCGCTTAAGACCGGGCAAACTCCCGGCGCAGAATCCCCGCTCCGGTCAGAAACCATGCCGGATAGGCCGGACAGCCTCTACAACGTCATCACAAAGCCACTCCTGCGAGCGTTATCGCAGGCGTGCGCCTCAATCCAGGTCTGCTGAGGGAGACAGCTTCCCTTACGGCGTAAACGTGAACGGCGCCTCAACGATCTCGTCGATCAGCTCGCCGGTCTCGTTGGAGATGATGGCCGCCTTTACGAAATACTCACCGGCGGGCTCGAAGCCTCCGAAACTGTACTGGAACAAGTTCGCAGGACCCCAGAAGAGCTTATCCGGAAGCGCCCCCGTGAACGCAGGAGTAGGAGCGGTCGAGAACGTTGGCCAGAAGAAGAGCGTCTCATCGCCGGGCAGCTGAAAGGCTACGTAGATTGAGACGGCGCAGGGCGCCATGGGATTGTGAAGCTCGCCGTAAAGACTGAGCGTGTCGCCAGGGACGAAGTCCACTGTCGTGCCAGTAGTGCCCGTGAGATCAAGGTCAAGCCAGGGAATCGGGCTCTCATCGAGGCGCGAAAGCGCGGTGTCCGTGCAAACCCAGGTCTCGTTGTGAGGGGCGAAGGCAACGGATTCGATCGCCCCGGTCGCAAGGCCATCTGCGGGCGTAACGGGCCGCCATTCATCGTCGGCGAATCTCAGCGCGCCGAAGGACCCCGTTATCCACACGTCGCCTCGGGGGGAGACGAACATCCCTTGGAGAGTGCCCGTTATACCGGTGTCGAGCGGCCATTGCTTCAGGGAGCCATCCGCGTCAAGCCTCATAACTGTGTAAGAGGCGGGCGACCAGGAGGTCTGTATCAAAGCCCAGATACTGTGCTGGTCGTCAGAGGCGAGGCCCATTATGGTGCAGGCCGACGCCGCGATGGGCTGCTGGCGCCAGCTGCCCTCGCTGAAGATGTTCACGTCGATTGTGGGCTCCGTGTATGGAGAGCCGGCCCACGCCCAGATGTCGCCGTTAGCCGCGATGGCGATTCCATTAACGTCGTTTGAGGTAAGACCGTCCTCTGTGCTGAATCTCGTCCAGGTCTCGCTTTCCAGGCGATAGATGCCCATAGAGGAGCCGACCCAGAGGTTGCCGCTCACATCGAAAGCCATTGCCCCGCTAGGATTGAGTGGAACGTCGTCGCCCGGCAGCTTAAATGTGCTTCTCGATGCCAGGTCAAAGAGACTGAGATGGCCGGCCCGGCCGGTTAACCACACGCAATTGCGAGCCTGATCGTAGAACATCGAGGGGCTGCCGGATACTACTCCGGGCCTTTCTGCGCTGTACACACTCCACGAGACCCCATCAAAAAAGCCCCTGCCCCCGTGGTAGCTCTCAAACAGCAGGCCGTCCGGCGTCCAACAGGCGCACATCAGGTGGCCCATCGGGATACTGAAACTCATGGGCAGATCAGACCAAGTGTCGCCATCGAACGATATTATCCCCATCGAGCTCGTCGCCCACAGGACGTTGTTCGCATCGACCGCAGTGCTCATGATATCCACAACTTCGGCCCACGTCTCGGGCATGCCGTCCCCGGGGCTATACTTGGTCCAGGACTCGCCGTCAAACCGGGCCACGCCGTTATAGATGCCCACCCAAATCGAGCCGTCCGGCGCTTCTGAGAAACCAAACGGTGTTGACCGTGCGGAACCGACTGAGTATGAGGACCATTGGGCGCCGTCAAAGCAAACCACATTGTCCGAGCCCCCGTAGTTCGCTGCCCATATATTGCCCTCGCTGTCGCTGAATATCTCATAGTGAGCCTTTTCCTTCTCCTTTACCCATTGCTCCTCACCAAGTCGGAATATGCCCTTAGCGGTGCAGCACCACGCGGCATCGCCATTGTCCGTGACGCCCCGAATGGTTCCCTCGAGGCCGCTCTCCTCGCCATAGAACCTCACGAGCTGCCCGTCCCAAAAACTGAGCCCTTTGGCGCCTAAGGCCGCGGTCCAGACGTTATCGTCGCCATCTACGGCAAGGCAACCTATGCTGCTCTTGCCCAGCTGCTGCTGCGCCCCGAACGGCTCAAACGCTGCGCCATCGAAGAGCCACAGGCCCCGACTGGCGGTCCCCAGCCATTTTACGCCCCTGGAATCAATCGCAATGCAGCTGAGGTTGTTCTCCGGCAGGCCCTCGCCGCGCCGATAGACCCTCGCGGCGCGCGTGTTGACGTCAAATCGGTAGAGGAGCGCGCCCGCTGACCAGAGATGGTCGCCCTCAACGAGCAGCTTCCCATAGCCGTCCTCTTTCACGTAGTTCTTCCAAGTCTGACAGTATCCCGCTCCGCAAACGCACGCAAACAGAAAAAAGACCAACAGAATCGCCGTCCACCTAGACCTCGTCATTTCACTATCCCTCCATGTTTAAGAGACTGTCGTCAAGTTCTTCCCATTGCTGAGGGTTGGGGCCTCCCTAACTAACATCGCCAATGTGTTAGCCCAGCGTAAGTCTCTCCTGAGCCGGCTACTCTTTCTCCCCGTCCTCGTTCACGTTGAAGTAGTATTCGCCTGAATTGGGGTCTCGGCCGCAGCTCGAATCGAAGTGGTATGTGTATTCGCCGCTGCCCCAGCCTTCAAATTCGAAATCCACGTCTTTCCAATAGTGTTTGCATACCGGTGTGATCAGCTCCCACTCGGTCAGGGTGTAATCTGTCCAGTTACTGGAGCCCGGTGGCTTGATATACACCTTGGGACACTCCAAGCCCAGTTCCGTCACATCACCCGTCACCCCAAAGACGAAGACCCACGGCGTCGGTGTTGCGAAAACGGCACCATTGGAGAGGCAATCACTCTCGTCTCCACACTGCCCTGCAAGGGCAATAATCGCCCACGTTATTGCCACGCAAGCGACCAAACCAACAACTATGAGGTTTCTCTTTCTCATAACACACTCCTTGTCTTTTCTGAATAGGTTCTTCAACACTCCCGTCCCAAGCGCCTGTAAACTCGAGGCCCCAACCTCTCTTTTCTAAACGAGCTTATCATAACTGTACGTTTTTCTTATACACTTAGACATTATTCATGATGAAAGCAGCTGGCGGACATGTCAAGTGCTTTCTTGAGGAGTCGCCCTATTCTTCTCCAGACAGCCGGCTCGGAATGTCTAGGGCCATAACCCAGCTTCCCTTGTCATGGGGCCTTTCCCCGCGAGGGGATGGACGTGAGTAGCCGTAGGTGGAACCTACGGACAGGTTGTCCCAAACCTCCTCAAAAGCGACCCTGCAAAGGGTCGAACGATACCGTCAATCTCTGGATTTGTTCGACCCCTTTAGGGTCGCCAAGACGGATCTGGGCACACCCATGACCCCGCGTTTCACACGGGGCTACTCACGTTGCTCCCTTTCAGGGAGTTAAAACATCCTCCCTGTCAACCTCGATTCCAGTTTTTCCCTACCCACAATCGAGCCATAAAGGCCACAATGTCGGCGCTTGCAAAGTTTTTGGCAGTCTTGTAGGATTTTAATATCCAATCTTCTTTATATGCGCAGCCGGGCGGCCGCGACAAAACAATGGATAACGACGCTTATGAGAAAAACGAAGATAGTCTGCACAGTTGGGCCGGCCACAGCTAGCAGAGAGATGATCGCGGCGCTGGTGGACGCTGGCATGGACGTGGCCAGGATCAACCTTTCACACGGCACGGAGCAGGAGCACTCGCAGGTGGTTTCCGAGATTCGGCAGGTGGCGGAGGACACCGGCAAGCCGATCGCGATATTGATGGACCTACCTGGGCCGAAGATGCGCATCGGATGTTTCGAGAAGGAGCCGATCACGCTCACGAAGGGCGACAAGTTCAGGATCACCGTCGAGGACGTTGTGGGCGATCAAGAGCGAGTATCGATCGGCTATAAGCCGTTCGCAAAGCAGGTGAAGGCTGGCGAGCGGATACTCCTTGCGGACGGCGCCTTGCAGTTTGTGGTCGAGGGAACGGACGGGACGAACGTCGATTGCGTGGTCGAGGAGGGAGGGGAACTATCGAGCCACAAGGGGGTGAATGTGCTGGGGCCGTCGCTCGATATTCCGGCGCTCACTCCGAGGGACAGGGAGCTCATCGCGTTCGCTGTTCGCGTCGGTGTGGATTTCATAGGGCTTTCGTTCTGCCATCAGGCGAGCGACGTTCTCGATGCGAAACAGGCCCTGGCGGAGCTGCAATCGCACATCCCCGTTATCGCCAAGATAGAGAAGAAAGAGGCGGTCGATAGGATCGAGGAGATCGTTGACGTGGCGGACGGTGTGATGGTTGCCAGGGGCGATTTGGGCGTTGAGATACCGATATATGAGGTGCCGATCGCGCAGAAGAAGATCATCGCGTGCGCCAACGCGGCAAACAAGCCCGTGATTACGGCGACTCAGATGCTCAGCTCCATGGTCGAGAACCCCAGGCCTACTCGTGCGGAGACGACGGACGTGGCGAACGCGATACTGGATGGCACTGATGCGACGATGCTTTCTGAGGAGACGACCATCGGCAAGCATCCGATTGAGGCGGTCAAGATGATGGCGAGCATTGCTTCCTACACCGAGCCGCACGTATGTCCCATAATGACACGGCAAGATGAGGGCAGATGCAGAATCGATGCGGCGATAGGGCACTCGGCGGCGACCGCAGCCCACGATCTTGGCGCAAGCGCGATCGTGGCTTTCACGCGGACTGGCCGAACGGCTCAGCTCATCTCGCAGCACAGGTTGCCGATGCCCGTTGTCGCGATCACGCCGGACAGGACCACGCTGCGGCGGCTGAACATTCTGTGGGGTATTATGCCGATCCTTGTCGAGGAGATAATGAGCACCGACCACATGCTCGAGGTGGCGGAGCGAGTGCTGCTGGACCGGGGAATAATCCACAAGCAGGAGCTCTATATTGTAACGGCGGGGCTCCCGGCGTCCGAAACTACCCCCACGAATTTCATGCGCGCCGCCCGGCTATAGTGGTCGCCGGCCAGGAGCGTTCAGGTCTGAGGCCCGGGCCTCGAGCCGAACTTCCAGCGGGAACCTTATTGAATCTCTCCAAGAATCAGATTGAGCGAAGCGGGCAGAGACCTTTTGGACTGCGGTGGCTTGACACCGCTTTGGTTGGCGGTGACCTGGCACCGCCACAAGAGGCGATTGCACCAGCAACAAGTCATTGAGCAGACAGATTGACGCGTCAAGCCGCGTCAGGTGAAAGCGGTGTCAAGCCACCGCACTCCAAACCACCCAACAGGTGCAACTCACAAAGCAACAAGAGCCGCCACGATCGCCCAGTAAAGTGGCTGAATAGATTGCATCCGAAACGTCGATGACTTCAAATCTGATTCTGGGGGAATCTCAACTCCCTTGATGTAGATGGTGCTCGCAGACATCCTGCAAGAAGCAGCGGCCGCATCTGGGCGCACGGGCGAGGCAGACCTCTCGACCTATCCGGATGAGGTTCATGTGCAAGTTGTATCTATCGTCCTCAGGGACTGCCTGCTCGAGGAATCGCTGCAGCTGCTCGCGCGTGCGCGAGGCGTGGTCCAGACCGATCCTGCTCGCCACTCTGAAAACGTGAGTATCGACCGGGAATGCCGGCTTGCCGCATGCGAATAGCAGCACGCACGCTGCCGTCTTGGCGCCGACTCCTTTGAAGCCTGTCAGGAACTCATATCCCTTCTCAAGCGACATTGAGCAGACGAAGTCCATCGTGAGGTCTGGGTCGTTCTGCCTGACCTGGGGGAGCAGATCGAGGATGCGCCTCGTCTTTGTGGGGCCTAGCCCGGCGGTTTTGATAGTATCGAGAACCTCGCTGTAAGTTGCTGACAGCAGCATGTGCCATTGAGGGAACCTGTTCTTGAGCCGTCTGAAGGCTGCGAGAGAATTGACGTCAGTCGTGTTCTGGGAAAGGATCGTGAGAATAAGCTCGTCCAGCGGAGACCTCAAAGGCCTCCGTCTAGGCAAGCCTAAATTGCCCAGCAACCTCTGATTGACGAGCGAGATGAGGTTAGTTGGCCGCTCACCGCCCGTCATGTATTGCCCGCTCTATTGAGCCTCGGTAAGCGTGATCGTCTCGCCCGCGATTGCATCCCAGGGCTGATCGAACACATGCCCAGCCGGCGCCATCACGGCAAAGAGGCCTATGTTCTGGTCAATTAGCGGGAAGCCATAGAAAAAGCGAAGCGTCATTGCGTGAATTGCGAACGCATAGTTGTCATCAGCAAACGGAGCTGGGTCAAGAAGGCCGTGTGCGCCCGGAACCCAAGCACCGTCAACGTTGTATGAGAAGTAGCTGCCGTCCTCCAGCAAGAAAGCCAGAAAGAGGTCCGTATCCCCTACTTGGTACCCAAAATTAGTGTAAAGGCTGATGTAGGTGAACGCGTCCCCCCGATCGTACTTGTCGTTCCTGTTGCTGTCCGTGTATGGCTCGCGCTGATTGTCCCAGCGCCCGTTCTCGTTCAGGTCAGTGAACGGCTCACCATTGTCGTATCGCCCGTTGTAGTTCTCGTCGATATAGGGCTCTCCTCCGTCCCAAACGCCGTTCCCATTCTCGTCCGTGAAGGTCTCACCCTCGTCACACCTGCCGTTGTCGTTAGCGTCCTCGAACGGCTCGCCAAGGTCCCATCTTCCGTTGTCGTTGAGGTCCTCGTAATACTCGGCCACGTAATAAGTCTTGACGCCGTCTCCGTCCTTGGACGGTTTGGACAGCAAGATTTTGCAGACAGGGCCGACCTCCTTGCCTCCATAGACACCCATGTCGATGTCGGTGCCGTCGTAATTCGTCTCGGAAGTCTCATCTGGCATATCTGGGTCGCCTGTCCCGATACAAGGGGAACCTGCCGCAAGATGATAGTCGCCGTTCTCCGCATCGACGAATAGCGGGTCCTCGTCGGCTATCACGTTTGAACCAAGCTGGAGGTTATTTACGTCTTGGCCATTGTCATAGAATAGGCAGTAGTCGAGCCTTTTCCTCACCTGCGACTCTGCCCCAACGGCACATTCCGTGATCACGTTGTTCCTGAACCAGTCCACGTGATTGCCCTCATACCAGTAAACGCCCGTTGGGAAACCGACGATGACGTTGTTACGAATGGTCGGTTGTGCCATCCCCCCGACCACAAACCCGTACACCTCTGAGCCCGGAGCATTGTTGACTATGTGGTTGTTGCGGATGGTCGGCTCACAAGGCGTCAGGACAGCGTCCATCCTGCAATAGACGCCGGCGTAGCCGTTGCCCTCGATCCAGTTGTGCATCACACTCGCCTGACAGCCATTTTCGAGATACAGCCCATAGTACTCGTTATCGACAAGCCGGTTGTCGATTATGAGCGCCTTGGAGATGTCAGTGTTAAGGTTCTGGTCGTAGCTCGTAATCTGGCACTTGATGCCGGTCCGATTGCCCGTGCTCTCGCAGTTGATGGCCACCGAGACCTCTCCTTTGCCCCGGAAGCAGATGCCCGAGGCCTTGCTGTTTTGAATTGTAAGGTCCCGGATGATCGTGTAGGGAGCATTGACGATGAAAATATCGAATCCGCCCTTGGACCCATCGATGATCGTCTTGCCCGTACCCTCGCCTACGATCGTTACGGCCTCACGCTCCGGGGCCTTCGGGCCGATAGGGCTGATTGAGATCGACGTCTCATAATACAATCCTTCCCTAATAAAGACCGTATCCCCGGTATTCGCATCATAAACAGCATCTTGAATACTCAGGAAATCGTCCGGCACCGTTATCGTGCGGCCCTGAGTAACCGATGGCCAAACAAGCGCGCATACGAGCGCCGCAGCAAAAGCAAAATGTAA
This sequence comes from bacterium, assembly GCA_035527515.1. Classification (NCBI taxonomy): domain Bacteria; species bacterium. Next base: position 22,700 of record DATLAJ010000164.1, on the reverse strand, counting down.
TAGCTTCATAACAGCCTCCTATTCAAACTAGTGTCAGTTACAATTTCATTCGCATGATACGAGGCTGCCGATTTGTGTCAAGTCATTTCACCAGAGCTTCATCGAGCATCTATTCGGTAGGTGCGTATCGCGTTGGTTCAGGCCACTCGTGGTTCAGCCTCTTGAACACAAACGTGGATGTTGGGACTGTTTCGTAAATGTTCTCGAAATCATTGACAATCGTAAAGAGTGCCTTATCATTCTCATAACGGGAATCGTCTCCTGTTAATGCTTGGTGGAAAGTATGGAGAGGCACCTGCGACCAAAAATCTTTTGGAGGGATTTAAACATGAAAATGGCGCTTCTTCCGATGACTGTGTTGATGGTGGCAGCTTTGCTTCTGTCAGGATGTGCGATGGTTTTGAGCCCCGCGACAGGCTTTCTGTACTCTGACGTCAAGGGTCCCCATTCGGTAACTGCCAATGCGGACTACTCAAAGGTTGGGACCTCCGAGTGCACCTCAATCCTGGGGTGGATCGCGACCGGTGATGCTAGCATTAAGGCCGCCATGGAGAACGGAGGCATCACCAAGATTCATCACGTAGATTACAAGGCAGAGGTCATTCTGGGCGTTTATGCCAAACTAACAGTTATTGTTTACGGCGAGTAGTCAATCAAGATAAGTCGCAGGTGCCATCGCTCCCCCTCCTGACCTCTTGAGACATTCAGGCCACTGTCGCGGCCTGGGACAAGCATGAAGTATCGGTGATTATCGCATCTAAAAAGCCACCAACGCTCCGCGATACTACCCCCCTTCATCTCAGGAGTCGCAAAAGCGAGCAGAACACTGAAGATCAACTTAAGTGAACAGCATTGGGGCTAATCCTTGCACGTCTGATCTCGACGTCTGCCCTGAAATGAAAAGGGCCGGTCGAGGTCTCGTGAGCCTCGACCGGGGTTATGTCCTAAGACTTTGCTGTAAAAAAAGCAACGCGCAGCCAGTATCAAGCCCCATGAAACGAAAGCGGTGCCCAGAAGCACTCCAGGACAGAATGGGGGAAACTCCTCACATCGCGTGTGTTGACAGGACGGAGCGGCCTCTATACGATTCTGGCAGCGCTTTATGTCAAAGTGAGTTCGCTGGGAGAAGATAGGTGTCTGAAACACAGAACGACCGTGTGAGCGAAGAATTGGCCACGCCGAAGGGCGACGGGCAGGGACGGTGGCTTTCCATCCTTGTCGTTGTCTTGCTCTGCCTGGCCGGCGCTTTTGCCCTGGGGATGCAGATAGCCAACCTGCCGTCAGCGCTGAAGTATCGAGCCGAGAGGGCCTTAGCGGCGGGCGATTTCGCCACGGCAATGAAGCACTATATCAAGATTCGGCGCATCGAGCACACAAGCAAACCTTTCGAGCCGAAGATGCGTGATATCGCGCTCACGGGCATTGGACAGCACTATGAGCAAAGCAAGGAGCTCTTTAACAAAGGACAGATTCAGAATGCTTTGGCGGAATATACGGCGGCAATGGCGCTTTCAAACGATTACTTTTTTGTCTTTCCCTCGGATGAGTTCGGGGCGCCAAAGGAGGATAAGCTTCTGAAGCTCTTGGACACCATCAAAGATGACTCGTGCCTGATGGCGAAAGTCCACTCGTTGAGAAGCGAATGGGACAAGGCAAGGCCTCGCATGCAGGAATGTGAGAGGGATGCGCTGGACAAGTCCTCGGCGCTTTTTTGGGAGACCTATGTCTATCTGATTACATGGGACTGGGAGGCAGCGCCGCAAGTCATAGAGAAACTAATGAAGACTTCGGGCATGGGTTCTCTGTTGGAGGGCTTCGGGAAACAGGCGAACAGCAAGAAGGTGGTCGAGACAACGCTTAGGTCTCTCGTGCCCAAGAAGCTCTGGCCGATCTGGACGCTTGCCGGACAGCTCAAGTGGTTCGAGCTTGCTCAGATTGTCGAGCGAATGGGGATGGAGCTGGTCCATCCCGGCAATGACAAGATCGGCTCGACTGGCGTCGCTGCACCTTGCGACATCGTTGTTCGCAGCGCCGGCAAGGACCACGGCGACTATGGCAACATCGTCGTCAATGGGGTTGATGTCGCGACAGGTCTTAGGGGCTACAATCTCGTGGCTCTCGAGCAGAAGTCGGGGGAGCTTCTCGTATCGGACCACTTCGACACAATCAAAGACAAGGGCGATAATCAGCAGCTTAGGCAACGCATCAGAAAGCTCCCTGCCGGGGCCATCGTGATACTGGCAGCCAAGGGCAAGACGAAGGTCGAGACCGATCTACTGGAAGCGTTTAGAGGGATCGGCGCCACGTTCGCCATGACCGAGCCCGACCGATACCTTTGGTCGCACTGCGCAATCGGTGTTAAGGGCGCACCGGCCGGCTCTGCGCTCGAGATGCACTGCCGAGGGGCATCTTTTCTCGAGGTATGTGGTCCAACGGATTTCGGCTCAGATGAGATGTCAATCAAGGCCTATATGAGGAAGAAGGCCGCTTTCGACCATCGTCCTGTGATCTATCTATCAGGCAAGGAGCTTGGCAGCGAGCTATTGTTCGCGGCCCCCTGAGGAACGGGCGGCCAGCGGCCCCTCGGTCAGAGCGAGAGGGCTTGGTCGAGGCCCGCTAAGCGGCAGCTATGCCGCGAGCCCCTGGAGCATCACGATGCGGGTGCCTTTGCCTTCTGTTCCTTCTTGCTCGTCCAGACCTGCTGGGCCACCTGTAAAACGGTGCCGGTGAGCCAATAGAGCACGAGACCGGATGAGAAGCTCAAGAAAAAGAACGTGAAAACAACCGACATCATCATCATCATTTTGGCCTGTTTGGGGTCGCCGGCGGGCGTCATCTTCTGCTGGACGAGCATCGCGACTCCCATGAGGATGGGTGTTATGTAGTAAGGGTCTGGCTCGGAGAGGTCATGGAGCCAAAGGATGAACGGCGCCTGCCTCAAGTCGATAACGATGGGCAGAACCCTGATAAGAGCGAACAGGACCGGGAACTGGATCAGCATCGGCAGACACCCACCCATCGGGTTCACCTCGTGCGTCTTATATAAGGTCATGATCTCCTTGTTGAGGCGCTCTTTATCGTTCTTGTATTTCTCGCGAAGCGCCTTGATCTGAGGTGCGACCACCTGCATTTTCTTCATCGATTTTGTCTGTTTGACTGTTAGTGGGTAGAAAACAATCTTGATCAGCAGCGCCAAGATAATAATGGCCAGGCCGTAGTTGCCGACAAGCTTGTAGATATACTTTAGCAAGACATAGATTGGTTCTGCCACAATGGTGAGCCAGCCAAAATCAATGATTTTCTCCAGGCCAACGTGCACTTTTTCGAGTTCGTCTGTGTCCTTTGGCCCCGCAAAGACCGTTACGCTCGAGGTGCTCCTGCCGGACAGAGGGATTACCCATCTAACATTAAATCCCTGTAAGAACGGCTCCGAGCCGACCAGCCAGGATGTTTTCCGAGCCAGCGCGACAATGAAATATCTGTCCTGAAGCGCCGCCCAGGACAACATGTCGTTGAGACCAAACGCGTCCTTGAGCAGATGTTCCCTATCCGAGGCAACTATTCCGCCGCTCGAGTATCTCCCCTTGGGCTCCACGCCGGATGAGCCCACATCGGGGCCAAGCCAGGTCTCGAAGCTCTGCCCCGCGACCGTGGCCGACGACGACGCCTCAAACGTGTAAGACAGGTCCATCATATAGCTGTCGGGTCTTATGCGATACTCCTTGATCAGCTTGCCGTCGTTGAAGTCGGCCTCGAATCGAATTACCCAGGGGTCCGAGCCCGATGCGAGAACGGTACTGGCCGGGGCAGTTGTGGTGAACTGCACGGTTTCAAACGACGGCCTCCCCTTCTCTTCCGACCCTAACGGATAGACGGTCTTCAGCATGTACTCGCCAATAGCAGAAAGATACGGAGGCACCATCTCCACGCCCTCGAGCAGCTCTATCAGGCGCATCGTCTCACCCTTGTCTGACCGTTCATACGAGAGCTCCTTTGACAGACTCGTCCGCAATCGTCCGGCGGAGGCGCGGCGCTTGGCTAAGTCGGAGAAGGAAATGCGACTCGCAGCGCCCAGGAACTGCTCCGCAAGCTCCTTGAGGCGGTCCTTCTGCTCGGAAGAAAGCTCCCTCTGGCCCATAAAGTCGCTGCGGAAATCGGAGACTACCTCGCCAAGCACCTTCTTTGCGTTCGCAAGCTGGAACTCGTTCAGCGCCTCGGCCGCCGTGTTCTTGGCCAAAAGCTTCTCCTTGGCCGTTATGAAGTTGGGCGGAAGGTCCTTGTAGCGTCTCAAACGCAGGCTCTTGATCCCTCCTCCGTCAGTAGAGAAGACCACTCTGAACAGGTCAGAATCAACAACAACCTCACTTGGACGCTTCTCTTTGACGACGGGCCGCAACCGCGATTTGGCCTGCTTGCCAGTCATCTCGCGCTCTAAATACTGCTCCAAAGTGCTTGGCGACTCTGAAGCCGGGCCCACCTCTTTCGCGCGAGTCTGAGTGGGCTCTTTTGGTCCGGGCTCGGGTTTAGGCACAAAGAAGTAGTTGTAAAGAACCACTACGGCGAAGATTAGAACGATCGCTAGAATGAGTCTTCTTGTTTCCATATAAGCTCAGTCCTCAACCGGCGGTTGTGTGTTTCTCTGCTCGGGGCAATGGGTCGTAGCCACCGGCGCAGTAGGGCTGGCACCTCAAGAGCCTATAAACAGCAAGTTGCGTGGCTCGAAGCAGACTGAACTCTCGATACGCTTCGATGGCGTATTCTGAGCAAGTTGGCGAGAAGCGACAGCAGCGAGGCATGATGGGCGACACTAGTTTCTGGTATGCGGTGAGCGTCATGATAACGGGGGTTGCCAGCACTGTGTTAATGCCTTTGCTGGCCAGAGACGCAAATGAGCCGTGCTTGCGAGGGCTGCCCACCAGCCTTTTCAGCGCACGCTCCAGGTCATCTCGGACCTCCACAAACGAGGCGCCGGCTATCGACGGCCTCGCACAGATGACAACGTCCCAGCCCGGCCCCAGATGTGGCAAAAGACTCATAAACGCCTCGCGCAGCAGCCGCTTGACGCGGTTCCTGACGATCGCTTTCCCGACCTTCCGGCTGACGGACACCCCGAATCGCCGAATGGTTCTCTCGTCAGACTTCACGCCGAACACAACCAAGTTCGCTCCCGCAACGCGCTTGCCGCTGTCGTAGATCAGCCGAAACTCCGATGAGAGCCTCAGCCGCTCGTAGTCAACCCCCCGTTTTGGCAATGTCGCTAACCCTTGAAGTGCTGATGATGCCCGTGGCGCTCAAACTGAGAGTCGCTTTCTGCCCTTTGAACGTCTCCTCGCAATCACCTGCTTGCCTTGCCGGGATCGCATTCTAACCAGGAAGCCATGTGTCCTCTTGCGCCTCAGATTGTGAGGCTGATATGTCCGTTTCATTCTGCTACCTTCTCAGTTGCTCATTTTTCGTAACGTGGTCTTATCAGTAGAAAGGTATCCCTCCAGGGGATTACACGCCGGATACTAAAACGCAAGGCAAGCCCTGTCAACGACACCAACGCCAAGCGGTTGCAGGCAATCCTCGACACCTGCCCGCGCGAGCGTGAGGATGCCGCACGAGATCATCTCGCCTTCGGGAGAACTTTTGGCGACTCAGTCATTAGATAAACATTCTCGACGCCAGCGCCCCTCACATTTTCTAGAAGCTCCATCACCCCCTCGTACGAGCAGCGCTTGTCCGCGGCAATCATCACCTTCGAGGCAGGCATCCGGGCAAGCTCCGTGGTCAGGACTTTAGGAAGCTGGCCCAGGTCCACCTTCTTATCCTGAACGAAAACCTGGCCGTCATGCCGAAGCGACACTATAACGGCCCGGCGAGTCTTCTGCTCCTCAAAGTCCCCTTTCGGCAGGCCGACGTCCAGCCCGTATCGAATCACCGGGGCGGTCAGGATAAAAATGACGAGGAGCATCAACATGACATCGACAATAGGGGTTACGTTGATGTCCGATATAGCAGCCATTCGGCGCCTGCCGAGGCTCATGGCTCGGACCCCGCCTCTCTTGGCCCCGAGATAGCACGCACCAACCAGTGTCCCGCAAGCCGCTGAAACCTGTCGTTGAAGTCGTCAATCCTGGCGCCGAACTGCCGGGATTTCTGAATGAAGTAGTTGTGAGAGACGAGCGCCGGAATCGCTGCCACAAGGCCTGCGACTGTCGTGAGAAGCGCACTCGAGATTCCGGCGGCCACGACTCTGAACTCCGCGGTTCCCACTCCGCCCATACTATGGAAGGCGACCATGATCCCCCACACCGTTCCCAGCAATCCCACGAACGGCCCGGCAGCAGCGATTGTGCCCAGAACGCCAAGCCGACGCTCGAACAAAGCCGCCTCCTCGTCAGCACAGATAGCGAGGCTCTCCTTCAGAAGATCGATCTGCATCTCAACCATCCCGGACCTGAGCCCGGGCTCCTGAGCACGCCCTGAGCCGGCGATGTCCAGAAGCTGAAGCGACTCCTTCAGCAGAGCGTGCCCCCTGTTGAATATCCTAGACAGGGAGCTGGGCGGGATGTCGCCAAGGCTGTCGGCAACCTCTTTTAGGTTGTGCGACTTCCTGAAGATGCGCTCAAACTCCCAGAATCCTCGCTCCGTCTGCCTGAAGAAAAAAACGCGCTCAAGGATCACCGACCATGAATAGAGCGAGACCACCAGTAAAGACACCGTGATCGCAACACCAAGAGGGTCCATCTGAGAGAACAGCGAGACGACAACGCTGTCCTTTGCAGCTAGCAATAGGTCCAAATGCTCATACCTCATGGCGTTCTGCGCGAAACACTCTGCAATTGCTCGTGGCACCATAGAGGCTAATTCGCCATGACGTCGAATGTCAACGACACTTAGCACTCCCGTTGGCTGATTTTGGAGTGCGGTGGCTTGACACCGCTTTGTCTCGCCGTGGCCTGACGCGGCGTGCGCTCTGTTAAGAAGCGTGCGTTTGTTTCGATGACCGCTTCCAGGTTCAGGATGGATGTCTATCAGAGGGTGGTGTCGAGCCACCACCAATGAAAGCGGCGTGAACCCGCCGCACTCCAAAAGAGCGGTCTCCAACATAGTTAATTCCATCGGTGGGGCAGACCCGGTCGGTTGCAAAGGCAACTTGCCGGGTTGTATGATCATCCAGAATTGGGGAGACATAGAACATGCAGCTGAAGGATAAGACCGCAATCATAACGGGCGGCGGGACGGGGATCGGGCGAGCAATCGCCCACCGATTTGCTGTGGAAGGCGCCAAGATTGCTATCTGCGGGAGGCGCCTCGAGCCACTCGAACGTGTGGGCCGCGAGCTTGGCAACGCCAATGAGGCGCCCTATTGGCAGACGGCAGATGTCTCGAGGAAGGCCGACGTTGACCGCTTTGTTGGGAACGTTGTGGACCGCTTTGGACGCATTGACATTCTCGTCAACAACGCTGGCATTCTTTTCAGAAAGGACATCCTGAGCACAAGTGAACAGGACTGGGATGAGATGTTCGCCATCAACGTCAAGGGCGTTTATCTATGCTGCAAGGCGGCGCTGCCGCACATGATCGATCGAAAGGCGGGCAACATCCTGAACATCGGCTCAGTCTCGGGCATCAGGGCCACTACCTATGCAGACGCATACAGCGCCTCGAAGGCAGCGGTGCATATCTTGACGCGAAGCCTGGCGAAGGGCTACGCGAAGGACGGGATACGGGTCAACTGCATCTGCCCCGCCCATATCGATACGCGGATCATGGACACCACGATCGACTTTTTCAACAGCATAGGCATTGAGAGCGACAGGGCAAAGATCGATTCGCTGTATCCGCTGGGCCGCCGGGGCATGCCCGAGGACGTCGCGTCTCTCGCCGTTTTTTTGGTCTCTGACCAAAGCTCTTGGATGACGGGCTCGCTGATTGTTCTGGACGGAGGCGCTACAGCATGATTTGTCTCGAGGTGGTGCGTTAATGAAAGTGGAGGTCGAGGGTAAGAGGCTCAACGTTACGGCGGCCGGGCTTCTGCGAATGGCTCGTGAGGGGCAGATTCAGCCGTGGTTCAGCATCAAGTCGGACGAATTGACGGGCGGCAAATGGGCCAAGGCTAGCGAGTTGGACTTTTTTGCGGGCGCATGGGCTCAGAGGAAGGACTTGGCCGAGAGCACCGGGGCGGCCAAAAGCGTTGCACGGGTGCAGAAACAGAGCGACCTGAGACAAGCAGCGTCGGTTCACAAGCCCCCCTGGCCTTCGGTAAGCGTTAGGTCGTCCAAAGCGGCGGCCCAGGCGGCGGCAAAAACATCGACCCCAACTGCTGGCGTGGCCTCCTTCGAGCTTCAGGGTGTTCACGTGGACTACAAGGTCAGCTGTCGCAAGTGCAAGTCCGCACTGACGAAGTTGGGCGTTACGAATTGCCCGCGCTGCGGAAAGAAGATCGCCGCCAGCAAGCAGCTGTACTGGCTCAAGAAGGTTCTGTACTCCCTTAGCATGGTCTTCATCTTTGCTGGCACCCTGTTGTTGAAGAAGTTCGGCCAGTGGGCGAAATATATGTATCCCGCGGCCGGCGTCCTCTTCAGCCTTCTGTCCGTAGTCGCTCGAGGCGCCAAGGTTATCGTAACTATCTGGGTCAACGGCCATCCATTGCCTTCCAAAGAGATGGTGGTCCCGCTCGGGGAGTACTACTCCCCAAACGTCTGGTCAATCTTGGCCAGGCGCATCACGTCGCTGTTCAGGCTGAATGCTGTCCTGCGTAGGATGGCGGAAAAAGAGGAGCTTGGCACAGCAACCGGGACTTCGCCGCGCCGACCTTGAGCACTAGAGTCCGAGGGAAACAAATGAAGAAACCCGCGACCGTCCGACCTGACAAAGCAATGACCGAGGCCTTGAAAAACGTCCCCGGCGCCCGGTTCGCCGAGCGACGAGCCCATGACCCCGGACGGGGCGATGATCAGCGCATAGATTATGGGGCCACAAACCTCTCTCAAGCCTTTAGCCTCGGGAAACGAGACTCGCAGTGAGAATACTCGTCAGAGCCACCAACTGGGTGGGCGACGTTGTCATGAATCTGCCGGCCCTGAGGGCGATCATCGAGCACTACCCCGGCGCTGAGGTCAGGGTTCTTGTTAGGCCGCAGCTAGCGCCTATCTTCGAGCTAGTCGATGGGGTCGCAGGGGTCATGCCTTACGTTGGCGTTCACCCGCGTGGGTCCATCGAGCGCGGCCATCTCACATTCTGGAAAGCCGTCCGGGCGATCCGACAGCTGCGCTTTCAGAAGACCTTCCTCTTCCAGAACGCCTTCGAGGCAGCGCTGCTGGCATTCATGGCGCGCATCCCCGAGCGCATAGGGTATGCGACTGACGGGAGGGCCCTGTTGCTCACGACGGCCGTGCCCATCACACCCGACGCCAAACGCCTCCACCACGTTCAATACTACTTGAACATGCTGAAGGCGGTCGGCGTTGCCATCGAGGGCGAGGCCACTCCGTCGCTCACGCTTCCCGACGAGGTTCTCCAGAGAGGGAAACAGCTCACGGCCGAGGTCCTGGGCTCCCCGGCCTCCGGGCCATATCTCGCCATCTGCCCGGGAGCGTCTTTTGGGCCAGCAAAGCGCTGGTTCCCCGACCGCTTTGCGAAAGTCATTGACCTCGTTTGGGTCGAGCACAACATGCCCTCGGTCCTGCTCGGAAGCGCAGCCGAGTCGCCGCTGACTGCGCAGATAGCTGCGATGGCATCGGGAAAGTGCATTGACCTGGGTGGGAAGACGTCTCTGGTCGAGGCCGCTGGCGTGCTCGCACGGGCGCAGGTGGTTCTGTCAAACGATTCGGGGCTGATGCACCTTGCGGCCGCTGCCGGGGCTCCCGTCGTCGCCATCTTCACATCGACCAACCCGGCAGCGACAGGGCCGCTCGGCGAGAAACACGCCATCATCACCTCAGGCGTCCGCTGCGCACCGTGCCTGAAGCGCGAGTGCAGAACCCACAGCTACGACTGCATGCTGGCGATCACAGTTGAGGCCGTCTGCGAGGCGATCGGCAGGACAATAAAGCGACGTCGTGAGTTGTAGGTCCCAGGCCATAAGCTTCTTATTAGCAGTTGTAGGTTGTCCTCATTTGCGTCATGACCCTTGAGACACAGCAGCGCCTCACCCTCTGTAATATCCTCCAGGAGTTTCCCCAAAACAGACTGCTGATTTGCCGGGTAGTTGGCTGTGTGTGTTGGTTTTGGGCGAGACAAAAGTGGAATTAGGATTGCCGTGATGCTGTGTTTTGGCTCCCCGATAGGGGGCCGACAACAGTAGCCGTAGATGCAACCTACGGATTGAAACGGACAAGAATCTATTGGTCCCAAAGGCCTCGGGCAATCTCTGTGAGATTGCCCGAGGCCTTTGGGGGAGAGGGTTGTCAGCTGGCACGGATTCCCCACGTTACACGTGGGGCTATTCACGTTAACCCCCTTGCGGGGATTTGCAGCGGATGTCCTGTCCTACTTTGCTGCCAAAAGACCAACGCACAGCTGTTATCAAATCCCCAGAAACGAAAACCCGTGCCACGAACCAATCCAAAACAGAATGGGGGAACTTCTCAATATGCTCGATTTGACAACGCGGGCGTTCGCACGATAGGCTCCAAGAGAGTTAAGCCGTGGTGTTTTCTCGACTGAGTTTGAGAGTTCCATGAAGAAGCTAGAGATCGCACTTTCGATTGTTTGCCTGTTCGCTTTTGTCTATGTATCGGTCTGGGTGCATGTGTTCCTAAGGTCACGGGCAGAGATCCGTCGAGGCGAGCAGCAGGTGACAAGCATCGCGGGGCACTATAGGTCCTATGCGAAGCTGCTTCCTCGCAATGAGAAAGGCCTTCTCTCCGAGGAGGAGACAAAGCGATTCGAGCAGGTCCGATACGATTACTATCAAAGCGTCGTCAAGGCGATCACTGCCTTTGATAACTGCCTTCATTCCTACACGCCTTTCAACGAGTATCTGCCAATCGCTGCCGAGGCCCTAATATGGCTTGGGGACGACTGCCTGAACAAGAACGAGTTTTCGCTGGCGCTTTCGGCCTACAGGACGGTCAGAATCTCTCCAGACCCTAGCTGGGTCAGCTCGGCGGACGAGAAAATCAAGGACACCTACGCCAAGATGGAGCGGCTGAAAGGCCGCAACATGAAGGCCAAATAACGCAGGTAGAGCCCCGACAGCTTCAATACGGTCTCCATGAATTGTGGGTTCTCGGCTTATGCTTGTAGGATGAAATTGATGCGGAGGCCGGCCTTCGCGCCAACCGGGCCGCAGTTACCTCTTTGGGCTGGTGCTCTTGGACCTGAGCAAGATTCGCTTGCCAGCTCCAGCAATTGCCAGCACGATCTCACCCTTCACGTCGCCACCGGAGAAACGCTGCGCCAACTCAGAGAGCGGGCCCCGAACGATCTCCTCATGGAGCTTGGTAAGTTCTCTCCCTATCGCGGCGTCTCTGTCGCCGAGCAGCTCGAGCAGCTCTTGTAGCGTCCTGGCGATGCGCTTTGGGGACTCGAACAGAACGACGGTCGCCGAAAGTTCCTTCCATTCGGAGATGCGTGCAGCTCGCTTCCCCTTTTTTCTCGGCAAGAAGCCCTCGAAAAGGAACCGGTCGGTCGGCATCCCGGCAGCAGACAGGAGCGCAGTTGGGGCCGATGGGCCCGGGACCGGGATGACTCTGATCCCATGTTCAATAGCAGCCCTAAGCAGAGGGAAGCCCGGGTCTGAGATTGCCGGCGTGCCGGCATCGGAGACGAGCGCGACATCATTCCCGCTTCTGAGCTGCGCGATGATCTTTTCTGTTCGCGCAAGCTCGTTCCCCTCGAAATAGCTGAGGAGGGCGCCTGCTCCCCCAGCCGATATTTCAAGCCGTGAAAGCAGCTTGCGCGTCCTACGAGTGTCCTCACAGGCAATAAGATGGACAGACCTGAGCGTCTCTATTGCCCTGAGCGTGATGTCGTCGAGGTTGCCGATCGGAGTCGCGACGACGTAGAGAGTTCCCGGTTCTGAGGCTTTCGAGTGAGTGCTTCTTTGTGGCTGCGTGGGCCCGACCATACCGGCGGCCTCAAGACGCGACGCTAGGAGAAACCCAGCGAGGAGAGCGTGAAAATCGACCGACAGTCATATCCGGCCCCAACAACCTTCTGGGCACCGCCTCTCATCTTGTCAATAACTGCGAACACAGCCTTGACCCTCATGCCACTGCTCTTGGCCATCTGAACCGTCCATAGCGTAGAACCACCGGTCGATAGCACATCATCCACGATGACCGCGGCAGCGCCTCGCTCGACGCAACCTTCGACGAGACTGTCCGTTCCGAACTCGTTTAGGCTCTTGCGCACAATGAAGCCTTTAATAGGGTGCTTGAAAGGGGCAAGCTGCGATATCGCGACCATTGCTCCAATGATTGGGTCAGCGCCCAAAGCACCGCCCCCGGCCAAAGAGACGTTCATCGCTTTCATCCATTTGACAAATGTACCAGCGATTACGTAGAGCGACTCGGGCTCCAGGCACGCGCCCTTGATGTCGATGAAATGGTGACCTTGTGCTCCTGAAGACAGCACGAAATCCTTATCACGAACCTGAAGCGCAATGATCCTTTGCCGAAGGTCCTCAACGAGCTTCTTGGTTATCGCGGGCATTATTATCCTTTCTTGGTGTAGAGCGAGTTAGCTAGCAACAGTATTGCGTATGCTCGCAGTATGCCGGTATTTCATACCTTTTCAAGCGCTATCTGAGCATAAGGGGGGCAGAACTCACGGAAGATTCGATCAGCGTGGATGTGTTGTCGAACACAGCAGTCATCAGAATGTAATAGCCCTTCTCCACCCAGGGCACGACCCCGAAACGGAAGACCGTTACGTCTTTGATCAGGGTTCCGGCTGCTAGAGACAACGGTAAGGGCTGAGGCACTTGGGAGAAGTCGGGATAGAACAGCAGCCTCCCTGCCGGATCAAGGGCAGCGATGTAAGCCGTGCAATTGACAAGCTCGTCGTGCGCGAACGCCGACACTGAGACAGAAAGCTCGTCGCCATCGGCCACGATGAGATCGCTGGGCGCGACCGAGAGGATGTTCGTGGTTGGCGCATGACCTTCCGAAACGCCCTCCGCAACGAACGAAGACACCCACTCTGGCTGGGGCGGGTTCGTGCCGTTCGCGAGCATTTCCTGCCAAGCGCCATCTGTGAGGCGGTCGCTCATTGGCCAGCTAAACTCGTAGTAGGAATAGACCCCGCCCGTGCACATCGCAAGCCCATCGTCGGTCGGCGCTACTACGTAAACCCACGCGGGATGACCTATCGCCTCCTCTAGCACGCTTGAGCTGTTGCCATCGGTGTGAACGTCCGCGACCAGTGCCATTTTACCATCCTCGTCGTTTTGACTAGATGGGTCATCCGCCGGGAAAGTCAGAATCTCTGACAGCCTGCTACCGATGTGGCATATCGCAAGATGTTCGTCCTCATCCAGTCGCTCGCCTATAAGCTCTCGCTCACTGATCCTCTTCATAAGCAGCAGAGTATCGCGAAGGCTCTCGAACCGCGTCCGATAGTCCATAAGAAGCAGCCCGTACTTGGACAGACCCGATATTGTCATGTCGCACAACGAGGCCAGCCGAGCATAGACGAGCGGATTGGGCTCAACGTAACCAATCGTCAGGTCGGGCGTTCCCGTCTCGTAAGAGTAGCTCTGCTTGGCGTAAAGGATCGTGTCGTGCCTCAGCTCCGTCCAGGAACCAAGCGCCGTCCCCAGCTCCTTGTCCGTCCAGGCCTTGTTCTGCATGAACAGCGGGAAACCCTCCCCCTTCGTGACGAGAGCCGGCATCAGGCAATAGAGCCAATCCCAGTAGAGGTTCTGGACCCACGACTCGTCCGGCAGCGTCGCGAACCATGTCCTGACGCGACTCATCCGCTCTGGATAGTCCGGATAGCGGGTGTCCTGATACACGAAATCAAGAATGCTATACGCCCTCGATGAGCCAAGAGCGGCCATAACGTCCAACCCCTTGGGCATCATCCTGCCCCAGACTTTATTGTGCACCAGCTGCTGAAAAACATACGAATCCGGGATGAACCGCTGGCCCATGAACCGAAAGCCCTTGGTCGTCACCGCATGGTCCTCGTAGTCCTGAACAAACGTGGAATTGATCAGCGGGTCGTGCAGTTCCTTGGCCGCCTCGGTGAATACGGCCAGTTTAGCCTCGTCCACGAGCTGCTCAGGCGGCATCGATGCGAAAGCATCCCCATAGACCTCAAGGGCAAGCGTCAGGTATTCCTGGACAGTCAAATCGTCCGCCTCGCCCACGTAGAAGACAGTTGGGGTGTAGATTTGGTCGTAAAGCTCAAGGCCCGATCCTTCCGAGGTCTCGAGGTTTACAATCCCCTGAACTATCAAGAGCGCCTGCAATGTCTCGTCGTAAGCGCCCTTCTCGACACAGCTCAACGAGGAGCTCGTATCAAGCCGAAACATCAGCCGCCCATACCACATCAGCGCCTTGAAATAGCGGCTCAACGTCTCGTTCCGCGTGTAATGCCCGCGGGGAACGTATTGGCTGTAGTCCTCGTACATGCCCATGATCGGGGAGCAGGCCTTGCCCTGATGCGCCTCGATGAGAGCCAGTTCCTCGGACACGAGGCCCGAAACCTCTTCGGGAACAACATAGTCCGGGTCGAGAAGCTTGGCCGGAACACAGAAGTATGCGAGCGCCCTCATCAGGAGCTCCTGAGTATAAGGCTCCGCCGCGCTCCGACACATCTCGTCCATCTTCCCAACCATCCCCTGCGTCAACGCACCGGCCGCAGCGTTGAACCTCTGCATCTCCGCGACCCGGAGGCTGTAGTCGAACAGAACATGATACGTGGTCAGCATCGAATCCGTTGTTACGAAGACGCGCCGCCCAAACGTGTTAAGGTCCTTATACAAGCCCTGCATGGTGAGCACGTTCGGGCTATGCGTCGGCACAACCACGAACCCGTTCTTGGCCAACAGAGCCTTAGCACGGTCGCTCAACCGGCTTGCGACCTCGTCGAAATCGGCAACGTTGCTGAAGTCCCAAGCGACGTATTGCGGCTCCAGCGACGGGTTCACATCAACCGCGAGCGGACTGTAAACACCAAACCGAGTCTCGATATCCTTGTCGATTGTCGCCATCATGGTCTTGAAACCAGCGAAGGCCGATCCAGCCGCGAGCAGCGAAACCACGACCGCAACAAGCACAAACAGACGCCTCGAAGCAGTCATCAGAAGCACCTCCCTAATCAGGAACCCATTAATGCTTATGGATTAGCAATCCACGTACTTATACAATATAATGCACAGACACCGGATCCGTCAAGTACAATCAACTGGACT
Source organism: bacterium (assembly GCA_035527515.1). Lineage (NCBI taxonomy): Bacteria > bacterium. Next base: position 7,345 of record DATLAJ010000164.1, on the reverse strand, counting down.
ACGCAAGAAAGGAAGGTAGAATCTCGCCGGGTTCGAGTTTGCAGCCGCTTTCCAGAAGATAGTCGGCAACGCTGCATCTGCACCACAGATGGTACGTCTCGCCTATCAAAAGCGGCGCAATAATGGGCCGCGGCCAGAGCTTCGCAGCCCTCTCGAGCGTCAGGTTGAGGAACAAGTCTGAAAGGCATGAGCCAAACGCGTGAGTGATGAAGACCGGGGAAAGAACATCGAAGATAACCGGTGGGAAAAAAGCACCCGGTTCTGGCACGCCAAGCCCATAGTCTGCGCAGACCTGCGCATAGAGGTCGTCAAATGATGAAGATGTGTCCTGCCATATTCTCATCGAAAAATCCGCTCTCACAGCGTCATAGACGAACGCCATCGCCCTCGAGCGTCGGATAAGGGCGCCAATTCGCTCCGCCTGAATATCATCAACCGCAAGCACTTCTCCCAGAACATGCGCGGTGGACGCGGCAGCGGCAGGCAGCTCGGCCAGGATTTCGCCGTAATGTAGATAAATCGGGTCGCCTCGTATCGTAGGCCATTTTGGCGAGAAGATGTTGCAGAGACAGTGGCCCATCTCGTGCACTAGTACTCTAAACCACCACGCGCCGGCTGAGAAACTGCCCTCAACGCAAAGATCCTCATCGAGATTCAATGCAGATGCGTGCGCTGGTGTGGTGCCTGGTTTAACAACCACTCTGATTCGCCTAGTCTGAGTTTCGTCAAAACCCAGCGCCTTGAGTGCCTGAAAGCACTGCTCGGTCGGCAATTCAGGTCCGAAATAAGCATCGGCCTCGTCAAGTGATCTCTTGTGATAATGGAACAGGTCTTGTAAGCCGCATCCATCCAGCTCAACCAGTCGGACGAGCTGCCTGCCGGCAGAAAACACAGCGTAAAGCAGCTTCGCAGTATTGCCAGTTAACTGCCATTGTTCCTGAAGAAAGAGCCTGCAGTAATCAGCGAGAGACATGTCGTGTTCTTTCGCGAGGCGCCTCTGGCCCTCTCTTATCAGCGGTTCAATCTGCTCGTTGAGAACCGCTAGCTGGCTGAATAGCATTGCTCTGTCTGACTCCTCAGTCAGACCCGCCATGAGGGCGCGAATCTCACCCAACCGCACTGGTTCAGGTGCGACCTTGAACCTGAAGCCTGAACAGGCTTTGGCGAGCCTCTCATTTAGGTCCTTCACAATGGAGACCATCCGATGCGATTTCTCCTCACGCCTCAGGTGGTCATTGACCAGTTTGCACAGGTGAGAGTCGGGATAGTCGCGCGCCAGCTCCGCGCCCAGGGCCTTGATCTCGTCACCGACCCGCCACGCTTCGTAAGCATGATGTGCGTCGATGGCGCTCGCTACATCGTCCCGACCCATCGATTCTCGTCCTGCGAGGTTGGCCTCTCTGAGGAGGCGCCTCGTCTCAGAATCCCACTTGGCAAAATCCTCCTGGATCTTGGAGTATGTTCTCTTGGCCTCATTCAACGCCCATCCCTCCTGTCCTGACTATCAACATTGCGGCCCAGACTCGATTCCTGGTTCTTAGGTCATTGCATACCATCAAAGTGTCGGGAGCATCTCGAGAGTGCGATTGATAGATCAAGTATGCCCTCGGTGACTGTCGGGCTATACAGTCGTCCTCTTAAGAACATGCGTATTCACCAGATATGACCCGGGGAAAACGTGTCCCCAAATCCTCTGAGCTCTCAAATGCCTTTAGTACCGAACCGGTGTCCCGAATCCAGTATCGATCCTTTCTCCGAGAGCTGGAATATGTGTGAATCCTTAGAAGCACCTCCCTAATCAGGAACCCATTAATGCTTATGGATTAGCAATCCACGTACTTATACAATATAATGCACAGACGCCGGATCCGTCAAGCACGTCCGACTCCCCCGATAATCAGATTGGCGGTCCGGGAAGTTGTCTGTTGCAGCAGCTCGACAGGTAGATAGAGGAGTTCATGTTGCAGTCCGAACAGCTGCCTCCTTCACCTGCCGGGTGGAAATGAGGGACCCACGCTGCAATCCCCGGCAGGGGATACCGTGGGTAGCCGTGCGTGCAACGCAACGGGAGGGTTATCATAGGGAGCTCTCCTCTTACCGTCAGGCTGCGCCTGCGGCTACCCGTGGTGTGCCCTGTCGGGCACAATCTCATGCGCCCCATCCCCGAGGGGGCCACGACATTCCCCTCTTCAATCTGATTATTGGGGACTCGTCTTACACCTTGAGAAATCAAACCAAACAAAGTATGATTACTCCATGAGTAGATGCAATTGCTCGGCCACCCGACTGATGGCTGGCTTTTTAACATCGATAAGCTCTTCACATAGTGGTATGGTGTATTGGGAGTAAGCAGATGGTTGACAACCAGGCCACTGACGCAACGCATGACCGCTCAGAGAGCGAAGAGCAAGATGAACTTATCACCTCGCTGAGGAAACTCCGCGAAAGGTTCTCAGAGGCAAAGGCGTCCGGCGACGAGCTGGGCGAGGCGCACGCCCTCGGCGAGATCGGGATGTGCCTCTGGGAAGCCGGCCAGCATACGCATGCAATTGTCTCGACCAGGGCATCGCTGCGCAAGTTCGTGGCCTTGAACGATCCGAAGGGCAAGGCAAAGCAGCTTTGTAGGCTCGGAGTGATGCTTTATGAGCGCGGCCAGATCGGCAACCCGCTCGCATGTCTAAACTCCTCGCTATCTATCTATGAAACGATTGGCGATCGCAGTGGCGAGGCCGACGTCATGCGCAATATCGGCCGCGTCTATGATGCGCAGGGGGATTGGTCGCATGCGCTTTACATGTTGGCGAAGGCGATGCTGATACACAGAGAGCTCGGCGCAAGGCGACAGGAGGCGATTGACATGAGATACATAGGCGTGATTATGTGTCAGCAAGGCTCCCAACAGGAGGGGTTGTCCGTCCTTTTCAACGCGGCCGACATGCTAAAATCAGTCAGCGCCGACAAGGAGTTTGCCAAGACGCAGCGCCTCATCGACGAGATGACCGGCGGCAGTGCGATTATGCACTAGGTAGGGTTGGGGCAGTTTCACACGTTTCCGGCTGTGGATGGCGGCTCAATCAGCCCGATTCGTGTGGACTGTCCTCATCGGTTCGGCCTGTGAGTTTCAGCTCGGGGAATATCGGGTCGATTGTTTCGCATCTTAGAAGGTAGTTGAGGTCGTCCTCTCCCATGTCGCGAGCGCTCGCGTAGCGCTCGATCAGCTCGGCCAACCGATTGAAACAGGCGTCGTGTTCGGCAAAACGCTGTTGGGCGTAGTCCCGCGCTGACCAAGTGCTGATCAAAAACTGCCAGTCCGAGCTCTCGAGGAGAAGCAACTCGCGAGCAGCCTGCGCCAGAGTGCGCCTCATAAGGGGGTCGCTATCGCCTCCGTAAGCGGCCAGCAGCTCCTTCATGCGCCGCTCCGCGGAATGGATATGACGCCACGTCCATTCGGTATCCTTGTTCAGCCATATAAAATGGAACCCACCTTCCCCCCACGAGCCCTCGGGCAGATCGACGACCGTCGAGGGCGGGAACTTGTGCAAGTACTCGCCACAAGTTACAAGCGAGACCTCGCTAGACTCGTGGGCCGCCTTGGCGAGATGATATATCCACCTCGGGCCCTCGAACCACCAATGTCCAAACAGCTCCGTGTCGAACGGTGCACAGACGACTCCCGGGCGGCCTCCGTCCAGCCGCGCTCCGCTCAGGTTCTCCACCACCAGGCCCAAGAAGTGATGCGCATGTTCCCTGAGCCTTCCCTCTATTGGCTCCAAACTGTAGGGCTGCTTCTCTCCCAGGTCCACCTGGGGGCCCGTAACCCGCCAATACCTAAGCCCGCCCGGAAAATGCTTCTTGTGGAAATCCAAGTACTCCGGTGAGCCCGGATAACCCCGTTCGCCGCTCCACACCTGGAGCCCAGTCCTGGGATCGCGGGTAAAAAAGGCCACACTGGTTTCACCCGATGTTGACCCGACCCAGTGAACGTTGTACGGCGACAGGTCCTCCTTTTGTGGACGAGGAACGTACTGCTCTTCGATCTGTTTCCAAAGCCGCTGAAGAGCATCAAATCGTGCAAGATAGGTCCCGATTGGCTTACCGCCTCGGAGCAGGTGCGAATCAACGATAAAATACTGCATCCCATTCTTTCCGACATAATACTCTATCCCCTTCCTGGGCCGAGCCCGGTCATCGCCCGACTCGACCAGCGGAGAGCTCCACCTGTAGCCCGGCCGGTATGCACACTCAGGAAGCCAGATGCCAAACGGCTCGCGGCCAAAGAACTTCTCGTAATTCGCCTTGCCAGCGGCGATCTGAAGGTCTATGCTGCCATCCTCATAAAGCAGCGGGAGATACGCGTGCGTCGCGGCGCTGGTAATTATCTCCACGTGGCCATCATCTTGAAGCCTCCTAAATGCGCCCACAAGGTCCTTGTCATAGGTCTTCAGAAAGGCTCGTCTAACTCCAATATAATAATCACGCCACATCTCCGCCAGCCGTGCCCTGTCCCGCAGACCGGTGCGCCCGAACTCGTCAGCGTTCAAGACGGCGCTCTCGATCTTGTGATCGACGTAGGTCGTGAACGAGCCAACAAATGCCGGGTCCGCCAGCTGTTCACACAGCACTGGCGTCAGCCCGATAGTCAGCTTCGGCGAGACTCCCTCCGAGACAAGCTGAAAGCAAACGTCAAGCAGCGGGATATATGTCTCGGCACAGCACTCGTTCAGCCAATCGGCCCCGTGCGGCCAGACCCCGTGAGTCAAAACATAAGGAAGATGAGAGTGTAGGACTATTGACAAGTAACCTTTCATTGCACGCATCCCCGCATAAATTCTGCGCCTTTCGACTAACCAGACTGACTATAACGTATTCGCACAAAACATGAACCCCAAAAAGCCGCGCTCGCCTCAAAGCTATCACCTCCGGCTGTAGCCTACTGCGAGGCGCACAGTTTGACGTGGGCTCAGTTTCAGCGACGCCGCACTAGTTCGCTCGCTGTTAAGACCAGCTTTGGCAGCGCAGACACTAGGGCGGGGCAACACCGACCCAGACACGCTTGCCGACGCCAAACACAGTCACTTCAGGGGGATTCGTCCAGGGATTCGCGGCGCCTGTCAAGCGCCCTAAAACACAACCGGTGCTTTGGACGGCGTTTACGTCCGCAAAAAAGTGCTTGACTCTTCTGGTTGCAGGCGTCATATTTTAAGTAAGGTTGTAGGATAAAATAGGGGAATGGGATGAGGTTTCAGCATCCTGTGCTGTCATTCTCAGGTGCTACAATATGTAGTACGGAGATAGCTAGGCGCCGCTCCTCTCCGTCCGCCATAACTTCGGCGAAGGCGGGCCCGACCGAAGGAGGCCCACCTATGAGCGCCGCGCAGAACTTTCGCCTCGATAATCCCGAGATGAAAAAGCCGACCAAGAGGCGTAACGCCCCTCGGCCGGCCAGCCAGAGCGGCCCGGGCCGTGCCCGGGCCCCATGCACAATTTACTGAATTGAGGAGGATTAGATGAAGAGGTTTGTGTTTGGCTGTTTGATTCTGTTCGTATTTTGCTCGGTTGGCTATGCTGAGGAGTTCGTGTGGTATCAGAACGTGTTCGTTAACGGCGATTACCCGGAGGTCGCCTCCGATGGGACGCTATGGTTTAGGGCTGGTGATGCAGCAGTCGTCAGCTTTGTGCCATCGACCGGCGAGTATAAGACCCACTACGTGGAGGCGAACTCCTGGTCGATAGGTCTCGCTATCGATACCCAGGGCTGGGTGTGGGTCGGCTCGTGGAACAAGGTCTTCTGCATAGCTGAGGATTTCGTTGCCTGGCACGAGTTCGACGATGGTATTGGGGCTTTGGCCGCAGCGCCCGATGGAAGTGTGTGGTGCTCGACGTGGGGTCAGCTGTGGCGCTTCGAGGGCGACGCCTGGGAGCCTGTGGATGGCGCACCCGCGGACGACTGTGCAAAGCGGGTAGTTTTTGAGGATGATGGGACCGGATGGTTTGCCTACATGGGCCCACCAGGCTCGCTTGCCAGGTACAAAGACGGCGTGTGGAGGGTGTTCGACAACTTGCCCTTCGGGGAGCCGACGGACATGGCCGTGGGTGCGCCGGGCGAGGTGTGGGTCACCGACTGGAATATGGCGCATCGATTTCAGGATGGCGTCCTCGTGCATTCATACGGGCCGGACGATGGCCTGCCTGCCTACACAGCGACTTATGTGGACGTAGCTCCAGACGGGCGAGTCTGGGTCGGCAGCTATAATCGAGGCGTCTCGATGTTCGACGGGGCGAACTGGACTGTTTTCAACACGTTGAACAGCGGGCTGCTATCGAACGTCACCACCGGCGTCGCCTGCGCCCCGGACGGCACGGCGTTCATCTGCACACCGGCGGGCATAGCCAGCTACAAGAACGGTCTTTGGAGCAACTACGCCGGAGACACGCTGATGAGCAACGACGTGCACTCCGTCGCCGTTGATGAGCGAAGCAAGGTCTTCTATGGCTGTGGACAGGCCGAAATCGGATACTACGACGCCCCGAACTGGGAGGTCCTTTACCGTCCTGAGGCATACGGCGTCAACGCCGTCTATGACATCGTTTTCGACGGAACAGGCGCGATTTGGTTTGGCCAACAGGACATGCTGCGAAAGTGGCAGGGCACGTTCATCAACTACTCCAGGGCAGGGAACGAAGGGATACCTCTCAGCTACTGCAAAGCCTTATGCTGCGACTACGAGCGTAGGCTCTGGGTCTGCGCTCTGGACGGCCTTGCGAGATATGATGGCTCCTTGTGGATGTCGTGGCCAACCGAGTCGTGGAGTAGTCCGCAGGCCATCGCGCTCGACCAGCTCGGCAAGGTCTGGGTCAGCATCCCTGCGGGCGTCGCGGCTTTTCTGGGCAACAGCGTTGTCAAATGGCTGCCCGAGTATCAGAACGTAACGGCGATCGCCTGTGCAGGCGGGGACGCGCTTTGGCTAGGGTTCAAGGACACAGGACTAGCCCTGGTCGATTTTTCGGGGGAGCTGGCGCACTACACCGTCGATGATGGGCTTCCCTCGAACGCGATAAGCTGTATCGAGTGCGATGCGGCGAACAACGTCTGGGTTGGGACGAACGATGGCCTGGGCTACTTCGACGGCCACGAGTGGACGATGTGGGACATCGACAGCGGCCTTCCGGTCAACGAGATACGCGACATCTCGATAGCCCCGAACGGCGACGTCTGGTTTGCCACGCCGGCTGGGCTTCTCTGCCACGAGTCTGGCGTCAAGCCGCCGGGACCGACGATAACGATAGGGACTGACAGCGACGAGTATCACGCGGGCGACACGATGACGGTTGCGCTCTCATACGA
>DATLAJ010000163.1 GCA_035527515.1 bacterium | reverse complement strand
TCAATCGATCTATCTAAACCGAAAACGGGCGCTTTCCATCCTCGATTTTGACGACTTGCAGACGTCGCTTGTGAAGCTCTTGTCGGAGCCAGACGGGGCCATCCTTGACCGGCTCAGGGCCGAGTTCTCGACGCTGATGATCGATGAGTTTCAGGACACCAACAAGTCTCAGTGGGAGCTGGCTCGGCTGCTTGCGAGCACTGGTGACGGGACAATCAGAGGGGGCAAGTTGTTTGTGGTGGGCGACGCGAGGCAATCGATATACGGCTTCAGAGGGGCAGACCTGGAGAGCTTCGGTGAGAATGCTCTGGAGATCGTGGGCGCCGAGGGCGAGGAGGTGCAGATGCGAGAGAACTTCCGCTCACTGCCCGATCTGATAGACTTCATCAACGTCGTCTTCGAGGGAAACGACACCCGACAAGGGCAGAGCAGCCCGTCCATGCTGCCCGCCCGCAGCGTCCCCTCCAACGGCCATACTGGCACGATCGAGCTGCTTTTTTCAGCCTCCGAGGGCGCCAGAAAAGATAGAGTCGGGGCGGAGGCGGAGATGCTAGCCCGCCGGATCGCCTCGATGGTCGCCGCTGGCAATTCCTTTGGCAAACTGGTCTTCGACCAGGCAAGCCAAGAGCTGAGGCCATGCCGCTACGACGACATTGCCCTGCTCATCCACAGGCGGACGTATCTTCCCGCTTACGAGGATGCGTTGAGGCGAGCCGGGGTCGCGTTTTGCATCTCGTCTGGGGTTGGTTTCTACGAGCGGCAAGAGGTCAAGGACATCTCTTGTTTCTTGAAGTTCTTGCATAACGCAGCCGACGACGTGGCTCTGGCTGGGCTGCTTCGGAGCCCATTCTTCGCGGTCAGCGATGATGCGCTTCTCTGGCTGTCAGCACTGCCTGCTCGAGCTGAATGGGACAGGACATTTTGGGGCAAGCTCCGGTCTCTATATAATAAGGGGCCGGACGAGGCCGCTGGCTGCATACCGCCCGTCATAGACCCACTAGACCATGAGGCTTTGGTCCTCGCCAACCAGTTATTGGATGAGGCAGTCCGCCGCTGTGGCCCCGAGAGCCCAGCCGGCGTCATCAGATTCCTACTGCGCCGAACTGGCGCACTGGCGGCGTATTCCGCCCAGCCGGACGGCGGCCAGTGCTTGGCCAACATCGAGAAGGTTGAGGACCTTGTTGCCCGCTGGGCCGCAAGGGGCTACCGGTCGCTTGGGTCAGTCGTTCGTCTGCTGGATAGGCTCACAGCGGAGGGGACACGGGAGGGTCAGGCACAGACCTATCCTGACGTTGGGGAGGGCGTGAAGATCATGACAATTCATGCTGCGAAGGGCCTCGAGTTCCCGATCGTAATCGTGGCAGACGTCTTCGCTAAACCCTACTGGGGGGCGAGCGATGGAGTGTATGTCGATGCTCACTTGGGACTTGGGATCAGGGTGCCGGGCGCCCGCATCGGGGGGAAGCATGTCAACACACGACTTCGGGAGGCGATAGGAGCACGGCTGAAGCAGGCTGCCGCCGAGGAGCAGACGAGGCTCTGGTATGTTGCATGCACCCGCGCCAGAGACCATTTGCTGCTGAGCGGCACACCAGAGGGCAAGCCCTCCGATACGCTCGGTTGGAGAATCATCAAGCGACTCGGCGTGGACTTGCCGGCCACCGGCGATGCAGCCACAACGATTGACGCGCCGGACCTGGGCTCTCCTGTTACCTTGTTCACAAGCAAGACCCAGCTCCCAAGCGAGCCTGCTTTGAATCACGACCCGCGCGGGTTCATCGTTGAGGCCGAGGCCGCGGTCTCAGAAATCGAGCGAGGCAGCTCTTGCGAGAGCTGTCCTCCTCTGTCTCTTGTCCGCTATGTCCACCCACTCGGTCCGCTGGAGTTTCAGCCCGAGGTCTCGCCAACTGACCTAGATATATATAGCGCTTGTCCCAGACGCTATCTGTTGGAGCACGTCTTTGGCTCAGCGCTTGCGGAGGAGATCAGCGATGCTCAAACCGCTAGCCAAGAGAGCTCTCCAGCTCACGGGCTGGAGTTTGGAGCCGCCGTCCACAAGCTCTTTGAACTAATGGACCTCGCGTGCGACAGCGCGGATGCAGCGCTCGCAGACTCGGTTGCCAGCGCAGTAGGATGTCAATCGCTGCGCGACGCCCTCCAAGATACCCTTACAACCCTCCGTGCTTCGGGACTTGGCGAGGCGCTGCGCAGAGCCAGGCGAGTACGGAGAGAAGTGCCATTCGTCTTGCGCATTGCTGGCGCTCTTCTTCGGGGGAAGATAGACCTTTTGTACGAGGACCAAGCTGGACGCACATTCATTGTCGATTACAAGACTGACATGGACCCATCCGGGATCGAGGTCCGATACCGCGCACAGATGATGGCCTATGTCCTGGCCGCCTCGAGGCTGTATGGGCTTTCCGCGGCCGACATCAGTATGAACATTTATCTTGCGAGGACGGGCAACCTGGTCCCAATCTCAGTCAGCGAGGATGCAACTGTCTGGGTCACCTCCCTCGCCGAGGAGCTCTGTGCGGCGCTACGGTGCGCCCGCACTCGCCCGTATTTCGACTGCTTCGAGCAGCGGCTTGAGGCGTGCAATGGCTGCGGTCTCTGTGGGCCAATCTCCTTATGGACGAATCTTGGGTGATCCCTAGAGCAGGTCCTTGCCATAGTAGGCTGTTCGCGTGATGAGGTCTGGCTGTATCTCGCATACGAACGGAGATTCCGGGTTGATGACGGTGCGACCGAAGATCAGTCGGCGAAACGCTCTGGTCAGAACGAGGCGCTGTTTCGCCCTGGTAATCCCTACATATAGAAGGCGCCGCTCCTCCTCGATCTGTTCTCTGGTCCTTGCTGAGTAGTGGGGCAAGAGACCGTTCTCAACGCCGATCAAGAATACGAAGTCAAACTCGAGGCCCTTGGCACTGTGAAGCGTTAGGAGGGAGACTGGCTGCTCGTGCTCGTCGAATTGGTCGAGTTCGCTCATGAGTGAGACGTGCTGCACGAAATCCTCCACGGTAGCGACTGGACGCTTCTTGGCAAACGCCTTGGCGGCGGTCGATAGCTCCCGAACGTTCTCCGTCCGTGCGTGCTCGCCGTCCTCGTCACTATCCTGCAAGTAGTCCAGGTAGCCGGTCTCCTGAAGAATATGATCAATGAACCCAGACGGGTGCATGGTCTCGGCAGACGTCTTGAGCGAAGTAATGAGCGCATGAAAGGAGGCCAGCCGACTGCGGAGCGCAGGCCTGACAGCATCGGAATCCTTCCCGCCTCCGCCAAGGCTACGGCGGGCAAGTAGCTCGGCAATAGCGCCGAAGAGTGAGCAACCGGACGCGTGCGCTCTGCCCTCAATCATCTCCATTGAGGTCTTGCCGATCCCGCGCGGCGGCACCTTGATGACCCGCGCGATGGCTAGGTCGTCGTCAGGATTGACGGATGCTTTTAGATATGCGACGACATCCTTGACCTCCTTCCGCTGGTAGAACCGGAGGCCACGAACGACGGTGTAGGGTATCTCATATCTCAAGAGTGCATCCTCGACGGCCCTGGACTGCGCATTTGTGCGATAGAAAACAGCAATAGTGCAGGGATTGACTCCGCTCGTCCGGGCGATGCCCTGTATCTTTTCGCAGATGAACTCCCCCTCCGCCTCCTCCGTCCCGCAGGTGCATAGCTCAACACTTTCACCCGCAACGTTCTCAGTGAAGAGGTCCTTTTGCTTCCGGGCGACGTTCTTGGAGATGAGTGAAGAGGCGGTTGCCAGGATGCTCTTTGTGGAGCGATAGTTTTGGTCGAGATGTATCACCTTCGCACCTGGGAAGTCCCGCTCGAAATCGAGGATGTTTCTCACGTCAGCGCCTCGGAAGGCGTATATGGACTGGTCGTCATCTCCCACCACGAATAGGTTTCTGTGTTTCCCCGCGACCCGTTTCAGCAGTTCATACTGCACCCGGTTGGTGTCCTGGAACTCATCGACCATACAGTACTCGAACCTGTCCTGGTAGAGTGAAAGGACCTCTTTGTTCTCGTCGAATAATCTGAGGGTTAGGGCGAGGAGGTCGTCGAAATCGACCGCGTTGGAGGCGGCTGTTCGTATTAAGTATCGCTCGTAAACGTGGGCGAACCTTGCCTGACCATCTTTGGCAAGCCGCGACTCGATCTCGTCAGGCTCAAGGCCCCTGAGTTTGGCGAACGAGACCCATCTGCGGGCCATCTTGATGTCATCCGCCCTCGGTTTGACCCCAATCTCCTTGAGGCACTCCGATAGCAGCTTCTTCCTATCGTCGTCATCGTAGATCGAGAAGCCCCGCCGGTATGCCTGCCGACCGGCGATGGGCTTCAGTTCCTCGATGTGCGCCCTGAGAATCCTTGCACAGAACGAGTGAAACGTGCAGAGCCAGACGGCTTCAGCGGCCTGACCCACCATTTTCACCGTGCGGGACTTCATCTCGCCAGCGGCCTTGTTAGTAAACGTAACGGCAAGGATGCGTCTGGGTGAGATGCCCCCGTCCAAGAGGTATGCGATTCGGTGGACGATGGCCCTCGTCTTGCCGCTTCCGGCGCCGGCAAGCACAAGGACCGGCCCTTCGGTCTCGAGCACCGCCTCAACTTGGCGAGGGTTCAGGCCTTCGAGTACATCCATCACAGGTTGAGGATTATGGGCTCGGGTGGGGCTTTAGGCGGCCCAAACGTAAATGCCCTCTTGAGGGACTTCAGCCGTTTGTGGCCGACGCCAGGTATGGACAGCAGCTCTTGGGGAGAGACTCGCCCGCCCCGCCGCTTCGCGATGAGCGCCGAGGCGATGCGGCTGCCGATTCCGGGCACGGCTCTCAGGAGATGATCTGGGGTGCTATCGAAACTGGGCCGAACCGCGAACTGGTTGAAGAGCTCGAGCCTGGCTTTGCCAGGGCGCGTGTTGGTGGGCGCAAAGCCCGGACCGGCCAGCCACTCATCGCGACGACAGCAGAAGCCCGCTTTGGGCCCTTCAAGGGATACAAAGCGACCATAGAGGGAGGCGACTCCGACTCTGTCAGCTCGCGACACAAGGAGCGCAGCGAATACCGCCGCCAGAAAGACTAAAAGCCAACCAGTCATGTCCCGTTTCTGCTCCATCAAAGCCTCATCTGTTGTAACCTACCACGGCCACGATAGTGCGCGCGTCCTGGCAGGTCAAGGCCAAGTAATGCCGGGACTCCAAAACATTGAGCCGATGAAGAAGTTCGCCAGTGGCTCGTTTGCGGTAACCGCAAACAAAATGGCCGCCAGGAGATGCCCGGCGGCCATGAGGGATGAACGCATGAATCGGAATGAGGGCCTTACTTTACCTCAACCGCGCGCGCGTGATTCACATCGAGCTTGAGGTCTCGAGGCGCAAGTTCAGGCCGCCTCGTAGGTAGCTCGATGGTGAAGGAGTATGTTTCATCTATGCAGTTAGGCTCCCAAGCCGTATCGCAGGCGTAGATACTTACCGTAATCTCTTCGCCGTACAATAAGATGTCGTCGCCGCAGTAGTATGTGCCCTTCCAGCCTCGGTAGTCTTCAGCTTCTATTCGCTCGAAAGAGGGATAGACGTGTTGTCCTCTGAAGAGCATGATGATGGACTCTCTGTTGACATCGGTCTGGCTGTCCACGATCTCAAAGATGACTTCTGCCAGCCGCTTGCTGACGCCGCTATCGCCATCATCAGGCGAGCGGCTCAGGAAGTGGGGACTACCCCTGTCCTCCCTGATGGCGTAAAGGTTCATATCGGCGCCAGTGAAGTAGATGGTCGCTGTCGTAACCTGTGGGTCCAGGCCCCCAAAGCCACTAGGCTGCTTGCCGATGACTGGGGACGACCAGACATGGTAGTTCGACATGTATCGCCAGTTCTGGGCCCCAGCCGGCGAGATCGAGTAAAGGGAATGGTCCCTGGAGCCTATGATCACGTTGTCGTTGCCGTCGATGGCCGGGGAGGATTCGATGGGGCCGCCCGTCTCGAAGGACCACCGCAGGTCTCCCGTTGGGTCAACGCAATAGACTGCGCCGTCTCTCGATCCCACGACGATATCGCCGGTTGCGAGAATGCCGGGCGATGAGTCGACCATGCCGCTGGTCTCGTAGGACCACTGCAAATAGCCGGACGAGGAGAGGCAGTAGAGGTTGCCGTCCTTGCTTCCGAAATAGATGAAGTTGCCATCGTCAGAGACCGCTACTGAGCTATCAACTGGGCCGATTGGGTCATCGCCAATGCCGGGATAAACCGACCGGATGCTGGCCAGCGTGCTAGTTGCGATGTCTGTCGAGACCTCAATGCCATAGACGACACCATCCGAAAGACCCAACTCAGCACCGATATAGATCATCGCTATGTCGCCGGCGGGGGAGCCGGTCGGCGCGAGGTCATAGTATCGATAGGCTGGTGATGCGAATATGCGGTCTCCGAGTAGGAGGCTCCACTCAAGTGTTCCTTGGGTAGCAGGGAAGTTCTGCGAGAAAATCGAGACGAGCCTGCCGTCATCAGTCCCGAAAAAAACTGAGTACTCGTCATTGTCAAGCGTCGGCGACGAATAGACCCTATCCTCGGCGTCATAGGTCCAGTTAAGCGTGCCCTCGGTCGCAACGATCGTCGGGCCAGTTATGCAGTAAACGAGGCCGTTACCGGCGCCGAAGTAGATGTTGCCGAAGCTGTCGATCGCTGGCGATGAATCGACCCTTGCGACGGCATCGAACTGCCAATCGAGAGCGCCATCAGGGGATAGCGCGAAGAAGTACCCGTTTCGCGAACCGAAACAGACCTCGCCGTTTGCAGCAATCGCTGGCGAACAAAAGTTAAAGTTACCTGTGAAAAAGCTCCAATACTTATCACCCGTCTCGCAAGCAATCTCGGAGGTTCTGCCGTTTTGCGACTCGTTTCCACCGAACTTCTTCCAGATGGCGTCCGCAGATGCCAAGAGCGGTATCGCCACCATGGCGGCCACGAGGATAAACACAGCGACGTTTAATCTCCTTGCGCTGCCCAGTTTCATGGTGTTATCTCCTTTGTCTCTTCGCTATTTGTTCTTTCATACACATAGTCAATAATCCTTATTCTTCGAAATCTGGTCTATACAATGCCGTGAACGTGTATTTTACCTCTTTGAGCTCTGCATAAGTGGCATTCTCAAACGCCGTTACGCTCACCTCGATCTCGCCCGCGAAATACGGGACATCGGCGGAATATGTATATCTCGCCTCCGGGTAATACTCGACGTGATAGCCGCCCCAGACGTCAGAGATGAGGGACTTGTCAGTAACGTTGAACTCGAGCACGAGCTGGATCGAGTCCTTGTTAACACCGAAGCAGTCGTCAATAATGTCGAACTCCAGGTGGTCCACGTTGTAAATGGTGGCCCCGGACGCGGGATAGACGTTCTCCAACCACCAGTCCTCGGTGTCGTTGCTGATGATGTAATCAGCCGTGGCGCTGAGCTCTTGCACGTTAGTATCTTCATTGCCCTTGCCCCTCACCCAGTAGATCGAGCCTACTGTCCCATCGCCGATCGTAAGGTCGTAGCCCGGCGTGATGGTTAGCGTTGTCTTGGTGTTCTCGATTATCATGAACGAGTAGCCGCGGTGGATGTTGGGATACACCTCGGAACCGACGAGGACGTTGTCCCGCCACTCCGCATCGCTATCGACTAGAATGTCGTAGTCGACGCCCGGCACGGTCTGGTCGAAGTCAGTGATCTGGCCATAGTAGTCAGCCGCGCTGTCCTGCGCCCTAACAACGACGTAGTACTCTGCGTTGTGCTGTAGATCGGTGAGGATCACACCATCAGGGGCGGTGGTTTGGTACATCGGCAACCTGAAATCCTGGCCGCGCTTTCTAAAGCTGACATATATGTTGTAGAGGATAGGCTCCGAAGAACATCCATAGATGTTGTCGCTGGCGGGCGTCCATGTCAGCTCCAGACTCCCACAGCCTGTGCTCTCCAGAGTGCTGAGGCCTTCAAAGTGAGGCGCCTCGCCGTCGGAGGGATAGACATAGAGTTCGACGAAGTTCCTCTCTTCATTTCCGCAGCTATCTTCGGCCCTAACGACGTAGTAATACGGGACGTTATCGTCCAGAGCAGTAATCTCAATGAAGAGATTCTCCTCGGTGTAAGTTGGGTTGGCGAAATCGTAAAGCGACGAGACACGAGACTGATAGATGTTGTACACTACCGGCTGGTTGATGTCCTCCGCCTCGTCCCAGTCGAGTCGGACCTTGCCGCACTCTCGCAGGTCGGTCGCGTGCGCAATCCCATCAAACTCAGGCGGATAGAGGCAGCCGATAGACTCTTGGCCGACGTATATCTTCACAGTTGTGAAGTCGCCCCAGAAGCCGGATGTGTCCTTAGCGTGAACGTAGATTGTGTAGGTTCCCGACGCCCACGACGTGGTTGGTAGTATGTATGACGCCTCAACATCAACGGCGCCAGGAGGATAGGACGGAGTCATATTCATAACGGTCCCTGTCTCACTCTGACCAGCGAGATTGACAAAGAGCTCGACCCGCATGACGTCGGAATTGCCAGTCGTGCTGTCAGAGGCGTCAGCGGTTATCTCGACCTGTGGCGTCCCGACACCTATCTGGAGCGGGTTGATGCCGTTTGCAAGGAGGTTGGAAACAATGGGTCCGCCGCTATCTCCGAAGTCGCCGTCTATGTAGAGACAATCGGTGCATCGGTTTTGCGCAATGTCCTCGATATATTCGCCAGTCGGAGACGGCCTGATGCAGAGTAGGTCCCCGACGGCTACGCTGGGCTTCCAGATACGGCCTGGGCAACGCTCCTGCTCCATCAGGGTGATGATCAACGTGTCGTTCGGCCACTTGGTCTGGGACCACTCGATATCCTTTACTAGGCCCTCGCAGTTGCCCCAAGTATGCTGTACAGGGATCGACTCATCGACTATGTAGAGGATTGTGTCGATGTTGGTCTCGTTGATCCAAAGACCACTGGTCTCCTCGTCAAACCTCAACGTAACCGTATCACCCTCCTGAATCCCGACGCCTCCGCCGGACGTGTCCGCGGCGCTCGCGCTGAGGACGTGAGGAGAATCGCTATCGATCCTGACGATCCAGTCGTCCATCATCCCTTTTCGGTTGAGCCTACCTGCATAGGTATCGCCATTGCTGTCGATGAAATCCATGCTGATGTCCGCTCCTCGCCACTCGAAGTGGAGGTAAGCGCCATCAGTCTGGTAGGTTACTGTGGCATAGACTCTCAGGTTACGGGAGTCGCTCTTGGGCGGCATTTCGACGTCCCAATCGGTCCAATCCTCTGTCCAGAAATTGCCATTCGCATCGTAACCCCAGTCGTTGTAGTCATAGTCCCCATTGGCATCGATGCGGTATTGCACACTTGAGACATCCACCCAGCTCTTATCTGTAAACGTGCAGCCTATGATAACGGTTCTAGAGGTCGCCCAGTCCGGCGTTGGCTGAATCGTGGGTGAATCCAGATAGCACGGCCCCGAATCAGAGAGGCCAAAGCAGGGAGGATAAGGTGTATGGCACTCGGGAGGCTTCTCGTCAGCCTGCCCACCGATAGGACCCGTGGTTATTGTCAGAGTCTGGCGGGCATCTGCGTCGATCGCACAATCCAGCTCGCCCTGAACATGCCCACCAAGATTGGCAGCCCGGACCTCAAACAGGTAAGTTCCATCATCGAGGTCGTGGCCCACGGTGAAGTGATACGGCTCCTCGAGACCATCGAAAGCGCCGTCGTCCGGCACGCACTCTAGCCAACCGGACGGCAGCCCACCAGCGAGATTCTGATAACGGTACTCGACATTAGTAATGACGTTTATCGTTAGGTCGTTGCCTGAGTCCTTGGGGTTATTGTTGGGCAAGACATCAGTTGAGAGGTCTATCCAGGCCTTCCCCGTGAAGGTTGGTCTTGTGTCTGAGGTGGGGTCCTCGTCGGGGGGATCGAGCTCGGCGTGTGGACAGAAATCGAGTATGTCGTAGATGGTGTCGCTGTCGTCATCTGCCCAGGCGACATGGCCCGCAGAATATGGGCATAGATCGCCCTGCGTGAATGCACGTGTGCCGCCCCTCATGATGCAGTAATAGTTGGCGTCGCAAGTCGCCGTCATGCCAGGGTCGTATAAGCTGTTCAGGTTCTCGTAGTTCAGGTATCCTGAATGGTCATGGCAATCCGCTGGAGTGCCGCCCGTCGGAGGATATTCATCGAGGGTGTAGAAGCTGTGGCCCAACTCATGGGCACAGACCGCATCCATGTAGTGAATGGTGTAGTTCTCATTGTCATAAGTCATTGTAAGCCACGGGCCACCAAGGTAGGAATATGCGAACGCGCCGTTCGCAAACTCTCCGTCGGCGTCGTTGAGGCTGTCGCAAACGAAGACCGTAACCGCCCAATCGGCTCCCAGGTCGGATATCTGGTCGAGGTCGAACTGCCTCACCTTCTGCCAGGCAGTGCCGGTGGTATAGCCCATTTTGGTGAATATATCAGAGACCCAGAGCGGCTCATCGTCAGAGGAACGCCCTATTGGTTCGTAGCCGGTCACTCTGATTCTGGGCGAGGACGAGTCAAGCGTGAAAGACAACAGGGGTGCAGCGTAGCGCTGTTCTGATTCACGCAGGATCCACCAGTTAAGGGCGTTCAGCACCTCATCCTTCACCTTTTGCGGCCTGTCGGAGATGCCGTTGACCGTGTCCTGGCTAGTCCAGTCCTCGGTCTCGGTGTCCGTCGAGCCATCAGACTCCGGGAGGATTATCGTGATCGCGACGTTGCCAAGCATGAACTCCGACGTGTCGTTAGGTCCGCGGCCCGCGGGGCCTGAGACCATCTTATTGCCGCGATACTGCAAGAGCCAGCCCTCGGGCGGGACCTCGAGCGTATCGTTGGGCGCTGGTGCGGGCTCCTCCGGCAGCTGAACGTTGACCCCGGCAGTTTGTTTCACAAACACCTCATTCCAGCTACGGACCGCGCTCACAGCGCCTCGGCCATAGTTACTTACTGCGGTCGGCTGTAGATACCCCGAGTAGATCGAATCGACGTGCATCCGCCCGGCGAGGCCCTCCGCCTGCCCGTCCGGAATCCACGCATAGAAGATATGGGGCGGGAACCGAAACCTCACGATGCCGCCAGAGGCGATAATGGCTCGCTCTGCCTCTTTCATCTGCTGAATGTCGGTCGCGGAAAGCACCACAAGGCTATTGCACGTAGAGTACGGGTCCGTGGGCGCTCCTCCCCGACTAGGCGGGGAAATAGCATCTGCAAAGGCCGCCTGTCCGCCGATCAGTATAGCGACAGACAGCAGAAACATTATTACGAACCTTGAGCTTTTCACTAGATTCCTCCTTCTCAAAACAAAGAGCTTCTCGATGTCAAAAAATCAGCACACTCAAATGCCATCTAACACCCAGAATATGACGAAAAATGACAGTTATGTCAATTGGATACCCGCACAGTTCTTATCCCGTTTCGTGCACATAGCCTCGCCAATCACGAGATCGCTTCGGATTTTGCCTGCTATCGTCTAATATACAGAAACGCCCCATAGCAATCCGCTCGACGGTTTTCACGCCATCTTAACTAATCGGCCAAAAACGCCCACTCATTAGGGGATTGGTCCTAAGCACGCCTTGCTCGAGCGCCCTCAGGGCTTCTTCCCCGCAACCTAAACTTGAGTGGAAAGGCCTGTTCAGGAAGGAGCTGTCCTCGCCTTTCCGAGCAAGTTCACCATTCCCAAAGAAGCAAACATCATCAGGAATGGTATCACAGGCATACTGTATCGCATAGGACCATAAGTAGGCAAGTGAACAACGTAGAAGTAGCCCAGCAGAAGCAGAGGAATCAGTGAATAGCGCGTCCAAGCCCCGCGGAATCTGACGAACGCAAGGACGGAGAAGGCGATTAGCACAATGTTGACGACCGAAGCGAAAACGCAAGTCTCTGCTCCAGCCCTATTCGAGGGGAAGTAAAAGAAACTCGCCCCGCCAATGCCTATTCCAGTCCAAAATAGTAATGTTCTACGAAGAGCGCTCCTGGCGAAATCGAGCGGGTCTCGAAGTATCTCCTTGAGCGCCTCCCGCATGAGGATTCTGTTGCGTTCGACGTCGCTCTTGTCAGCGAGTCTAGCCTGCATCTGTTCAGGGATCACGGGCAAAGGAGTGTCCGAGTTTCGCCATTGGTTTAGGGCGCCGTAAACCTGCTCGCCTGCAAGGCTTCCAACGAAACCGACGTAGTCAAGCACCACGTAGTTGCGCACCACCCAGGGCCCAATCAGCACGACGAACCCGACCACGAACGCGACAGATGGCACGATGAGCGGGCCTAGACGCCTCCGATATTTCAGAAGAACTGCGCCCAAAAATACAGCTGGAAAGAAGAAGGTCGTTGGGCGGCACAAAGCGGTAAGTCCCAGAGCTGCCCCGGCGGCGAGAAAGCTTCGGGTGGAGGGTTTATCGACGGCGTGGATGGCGACGAACGCGAATACAAGCAGCAGGAAGTTAAACAGTGTTTCATTCAGCACGACTGCGACTTGGGATATGAAAGGCACGTAAAGAGCGTAAATGAACACAGCAACTAGTGCCACCCGCGCCGAGCTGGCGACTCTCAGTGTGAGAAAATAAAATAGAAGTGCGGAAAGCATATCAATTACAGTCTGTATCAGATAGACCAGCCTCAGCCTCCGGCCAAAAAGCTTGTAGATTGCGGCCAAGAAAAATGGGTAGGCAGGAGTTCTGGAGACGACGGGCACGGTCTGAACCTCTCCCGAAGGCTCAGCGGGGCTGCGGCCTGTTATGGTCTTATCCAGGCTGAAGCCTTTGCCAGCAGCCAAGTTCTGCGCGATGTCATCGTAGTCAGAATAAGCTGCGGCGTAGTCCCGAGGCGCCCAGATGAAATATGCCACACGCAGGGTGAACCCAACGACGAGAATAGCCGCAAGGAGCAGTTTGAAGTTCCTGCCCCGGTTCACGCTGTCTGCCGCCCTGATGGCATGTTCAGCGGCCCGACCTGTTTCATGCCGGCGATCGCTCTTCCCGAAGCACTATTATTGGCATGTGAGATACAATCATTAGTCATTTCTCCATCCGAGGTCAGACTAAGACCCGCTGTCCTAAATCCACCAGGGCAGACGCAATGAGTTCTGCTGCGGCAGGTCTGCCAATTCTCCTGCAGCTATCTCTCATTTTCTTAACTTCAGCGTCATTGTCGATGGTGTCCGCCAAGATACTGTAAAGCTGTTGCTCGTCAAGATTTTTCTCCTCGATGAGGACCGCTGCGCCGTTTCGCTCGAAGAACTGCGCGTTGGCCAACTGTTCGTTGTTAGCAGCCCCTGACCACGGGATAATGACCGGTAGCACGCCAGCTGCCGCGACCTCCGACAACGTCATCGCACCGCCCCGGCAGACCACCAAATCAGAGACGTAAAAGAGGTTGTGAAGTTCCGGCACGACCGGCACAGGGACATATTTGAAATTGAGGCCGCGGGCCACACGCATGGCGGCCTCAGCGAATTGGTCCCAGAACCTCTTGCCGACACAGTGCAGAACCTGAAGTCTTGAGGCTGCCGAGCGTCCAGATATCTGGGGCAACGTTTGGAGCGTGACTTCGTTCAGGACGCGCGACCCAAGGCTGCCCCCTACGACAACGATCAGAAGTTTGCCCTCTTCGAAGCCGAGGTCCAGCCTGATCTTGTGTCCTTCGGCCTCACTGCCCGGCCTGACTGGATTGCCGGTCAATATGACCTTGCCTCTGTTGAAGTATTTAGCCGCTGGGTCAAAGCCGATGAAGATGGAACTCGCGAGCCGAGCCGCCAGCCGATTGGCAAGGCCTGGGACGGCATTCGCCTCAAGTATCGCCCTGGGTATCCTTTTGAGCCACGCCGCCACGATGACCGGCCCTGAGACATACCCTCCAGCGCCGAATGCGACGTGTGGCCGGAACTGTCTCAAAAGTCGCAGCGCCTCAGCCACCGGGGCCAACGATGCAGCTTTGAGAACCCGCCAGGGACGAAGAGCACCCCTGGCACGAGGGACCCCCGAGGCGGTTATGGTCGCAGACTCGAACCCATGTTCGTGGATGAGCTTCTCATCGGTCTTGCCTTTCGGCCCGATGAAGAGGAAGCGTGCGTTAGGATGCGTGCTCCGTATGGCATCGGCGATGGCCAGGCAGGGGTAGAAATGCCCCCCCGTCGCGCCGCTAGCCATGACAATCCTAATGGGTTTATGCACTGCGGATCAGTCCCCTAGCGTTGACTGGCTATGGAGCCAATCAGGCGGATATCGCTCGAGCTTGACGCCCGTGTAGTAGAAGGCAAGTATCTGTTCAAACGAATAGTTCTGTCGGGCCATGTTGCACGCTCCCTGCTGCGAAAGTCCGACTCCATGTCCAAAGCCCTTGCCGTGGAACGTGAAGCTGCTCGCGGTCCTCTCAACGTCAAACATGGTGCTTCTCAGCCGCGCAGCCCCCACAAGCAATCTGAAGTCCGTCCCTCTGAACAGAGCATCTCCCCCACTCCCCAATATCGCAACTCGAGACGCCCTGCCAGACGTATCCTCCCTAATGACAAGTATCTGCTCTGGTCTGCCGACATCCCAGCCGGCCCCAAGGAGTATCCGTTCGCACTCAGCGGGCGTGATCGTAAGCTGCCAGTTGCCATACTCGCCGCTCTCGCTGAATTGATCCTTCTTGCCAATCAAATATGGCACGAAATCGTTCCAGACATCCCTCGCTGAGGCCGTCCAGCCGCCACTGGAAGCTGAGAAACAGGCATCGATTGGCTCGTGATTGAAAGTTAGGACGAGTCCAGCCGTCTCGCGAACGGCCTTGATAGTCGCCGCGCTCTCGGTTGATACCCCCCTGTAAACTTGAGACAGGACGGAATCGGAGATGCACGGGTCAGAACCGTTCACACCAACCATCCTGTGCAGAATGTAGCTTCTGGAAACAACGCTCTGCGCCTCGAGCGCCTGAAAAGGAGCATCGCTCGGCATCTCCGCTCCGACCACGCTCGCCAGGTATGACCGAAGCGGAAGGACGTTTGCAGTCTGAAGCGCTCCGCCCACCGTTTTGACCTCGATTCGGCCCCGGTAGCGGCGGCCGTTGACGAGGATGAGACCGTCAGGAGACTCAATCGCTATGGGCCCGGGGTGAAGTACCGCGCCGTTTATGACAAGAGACGAGCCGGTGGGCTCGACGGACACGGCGATCATCCGCTGGCCATCGGTAGTGGAGCTTCCGCCGCTGGCATCACGAATTGACAATGCGCGTGCCGCCGGAGGGGCGGCCACTCGTAACTGCCTCTCGCTGGCGGTCAATCGGACGCTGACGAGCGTGTCATCTATCGTCGTGTATGGAGCATTCAGGGGCAATTGTCCCGCTGCGATGCCTGAAATCAGGCAAGGCAGAATCCCGAAAAGAACGACGGCGCACCAGAATCGAGCACGAAATTCGACTCTCTTGCGTTGGGTTATGTGCCGCAAACCGAAGCATCTGCTCTTGAGGAGAGATTGAGTGAACTTATTGCAGGCTATTGAGCACACGAAATGGCAGATCCTATCCATGTTCGTTGAGTTTGGCTTCACCCCAGCAAGGGTCATGTCCCAGTTTGATCAGGATGAACTATACCATCTCTTCAGGGCAAGACGAAACAAGCCATGCGTTTTGCTCGAGCGGCTGAACAGCGCGATCGCTACAAGGCCGGCGGCGAGAAAAATTGGCAGGCACACTGAGGGCCGCGAGTTCCCGCACGACGTCAGACCCCTCAGCACGCAAGAGACCGCGGAGATGGTGAGATTGTCGCAGCTTTTGGTGACGGCGAGAGGGAAGCGGGGGCGCAAATTGACCCAGCGGGAGAGGATATTCCTGTGGGATGATGAGAGACGTTCGGCCTGCCTCGGCGCAGACGTCTTGGCGAGGCGCTCCAGTATGGATGACTACCTCTGGGCTGTCTATCAGCATTGTAGCTCGCGCGGCATCAAGCTCAGCGTCGAAGCTTGTCGGCACATCTATCACACGAAACTTCTCGTCGCGCCGCTCTTCAGCGGGCGGATTCTGAGGCCGAAGCACGCCGAGGCTCCCTGCTACCTCTGTGTCCCAGACGCCCCGGAGGAAAGCCAGGCAAACGGGAGCGAGGCGCGAGAGATGTTTGACACAGTCTTTGGGAGGCTGCGTGCGAGGACGGAGTTGGGACGGGCGACACGTTGGGGGCTTGAGCATGAAGCCAGTTGATCTCGAGGCAGTCGCTTTGTTGGTTCTCTTGGAGGACGTGGCCGCTCAGGCGCCGGACGCGGCCGAAAGGAACGTGCGAGTCACTGAGCGGGAGGTAAAACAGCCGCTTGATAGCGAGGGGCCATATCATTCAAGGGGCTCGCAACAGACCATTGCTGACAGCCCTGGAGCGACTGGGCACCCAATTCATGATGCTCCTCAGGCGTTGCTCGAAGCCAATCTGCGTCGAGAAGGCCTCCCACCGGGACCGCACGAGGACATGATAGAGCGAATTGCCCAGGACGTTTTCGACAATGCCTCGCCGGAGTCGAGTGGTTACGCCGACGTCAACATTGCCCAGAACATATCAACTGCCTCGGGAGATGGCGGCGTTGAGCCAAAGAGCGCCGATTCCAGCGAAGAGATATTCTCCCCTGCTGGAGGAGAAGAGGGTAACGTGACGCCATTCCTGCCAACGCTCGTCGCTGCCGACGGTGAGGTCTTGCCTCCAGTGAGCGAGGGCGGAAGCAGTGGCTCCCCAGGTAATACAAGTGCCTTCCAGGACACAACAGCATTGAGGAACAAGCCGGAAGTGCAAGCAAGTGAGCTAACGGGGAAAGGCACAAGCCGACGTGCCGAGAGCGCTGGTGCGCTGGACGGCCTGCCCAAAAGCTCCCGCGGGGACGACCGCGCGAGGCGGCGCAAAGCTATGAGGCAGAAGAGGGAACAGCTTGAGCTGAGCAGGCGTGTCGCAGCGCTTGAGGAGATGGTGCAAGAAAACTCTGGGCAGCACTTGGTTCGCGACGAGCAATTGTATCCGCGGCTCAGCTACCCAGCGTAACCGTAGGAGATGGCCTGTGAAACCACAAGAAGGTATCCAATAGCATGACCGAGTTGATATTCGCTGACCGAGGCGTTGAGGCAGTATCTCGACTTGAGATCGGCCCTGCGGGAGACGTTGGGCAGTTGGTGGAGGTCGATCTACCAACGCTATCATCCGAGATAAGCATTGGGGACAACCTGGTCCTCAAGCTCTTGTCAGGCCAGGAGGCGAGCGTCGTGGTCGGCGCCCTTACGGCAGTCAAGACCGGAAACCGCCGTGTGATGACACTTGGCGGGCATGATGAGCTTTATGCACTGTCGCGACTTGCACCTGCGCGGGAGCAGATATTCGTAACAATGTCAGAGGCCGAATACTCACAATATGTGATGAACACCCGAAACCTGACGCCCAAGTTCGATATCCACATACAGATCGGCGATCAGCTCGGGCGGCGCGGCTGGTCTTCGCAAGAGATCGCTCGCGAATTGGCCAAGCTCGCGGGACTTGACGACCTCGTTGCGGCGGTGGCCCCTCACTGGGTTCGGCAGGTTGTCTGTCGGCCGGAGGTGAGCTTTATTGAGGCTATACTGTCGCTCTTTCGGGTTCAAAGGCCTGTGCTCTGGGTTAAGGATGGGGTGCTATTCGTGATGGACATGTCCCTGGTGGCGAACTTTGCGGATGATGCCCCGACCGTTTCAAACGGCCTCCTGGCGGTGCGTGTGGCGATAAGCCCGACGCTGCCTGAGGGCGCCTGTCTCAATCTCCAAGGGGGTCTGGGCAAGTTCAGGCCAGACAAGTTCGAGGGCAAGACTTGGACGTCTGCGTTCACCCTGGGTTCAGCACTCTCGAAGGCGGACATCGAGATCAGGTCAGGCCTCCTGCGATCGTTGCTCTCACGCTGTCAATGCTACGGTGGTTACGAGTTTGACGAGCGCATCGAACGAGGCGAGAGCGAGATTCATATCGTTAATGAGCTTTGGCTGAAAGACGTGATCGGTAACCGTCAACGGCAGCTTTTCTC
>DATLAJ010000162.1 GCA_035527515.1 bacterium | reverse complement strand
GATAGACGCGCCCTGGCGCGGCATAATCTGGCGAATCGCCCGACGAATCGAATACGTCGAGTAGGAGATACTCGCCAGGCACCACGCGGAACTGCATCGAGCTCGCGCGCGTGGCCGTGATAAACTCCCGGTCGCGGTAGACGTAGAATGTCGCGCCGCTGATAGAAGACGTCCACGCCTGAACAAGCGTCTGGTCGTCGAGCCATACGGGGTCTGAGAGCGTCACGGTCATGTCGCCTGGACCCTCCATGAGCACGTCAGAAGCGCCGCCGGGTTAGCGAGCAGGCCGCCCCGGCCCATGGAGAGAGGACGCGCCGAGAGCACTGAGACGCCCAGAATCAGAACGTTTGTGTAGGTGACGTTGCGGTCGTTCGTGATATTGACTCGCGTGCCCTGAATGCGGCGGTATGCGAGGAAGGTCGAGTCGACGGCGCCGAGGGAGGACAGGTCAACGGTCGTGTTGAGCGTGGTCTCCTCTCCGCGCGTGCCGATGTCCTGGAAGCCGACGCCGTTAATGCCTGGGCGGCTGAACGGGCTCAGAGAAGTGGCAAGGGTGTTAATCTCGCCCTTGAGGGTGATGAAAGAGAAATTGCCAATAGATGCGACCATTTATTCCACCGCCGACTCTGTGCGTATTGGGCCAGGCGCTGTTATGAACGGGCTGGCCGGTCTTCGGTATCCAGCCGCAGCCGATGGCCATGATCCGACAGGCATGGGAATATCATTTACGAGGTCTTGTGGCTGTTGGTTCGTAAGAGGAGACACCATTAGCCCCTCGCGAATAATAGTTCCGGCTCCACGGCCGAACAGGCTGGCGAACGTGGCAAGAGACCGCTCTACGATGCGTTCAATCATGCCCTCATTGCTCAAACGCTCATTGAAACGCTGTGACACGTCCGCATATGGCTCACCCCGGATAGCCTCAGCTGCCGAGCGGACATCTTCTCGCCCTTTCCGCATGGATTCGTTGCGGGCAACTCTGAACGCCGGGGAACTCATATTTCTTTGAACTGAAAGGGACACAGCATCAAACTCCGTCCCAGACAACACGTTTTGTTCATCGACTAGTGCCCGGACTTTTCTCAACTCATCCAAGTTTTTTTTCTGCCTAATTATTTCAAACGCGCCGAAGACCTCGCGCTGCCCCATCAGTGTTTTCATTATTTTTTTATCTTTACTCATTCGGTCTATCAGCTCCGGGATGCTCTTCGCATTCCTTATCCCTCCCATAGCGGCGATGCTGCCAATAGCGCCTAGCTTCGTTCCTGCCTTTTCGGGAGTTTTGAATGGAGTTGTCAAGGCCGAAACACCTGTTATAGCAGCTTCGTCATCTAATCCAGCCAACAGAAGCCCCTCGGATGCCCCCGCTATACCGGTCGCGATAACACCCGCAGAAGTCTTTGACTGTGCGCCGCCAACAGTAAGCTTGTTTGCTACCTGCAATGCGTTTCCGGTTTGCCCTGGAAAGAGAGATTGAGCCTGAGCAATGGCGTCTAGGAGGGACATAGCATCACCCTCAGCATCTATAACTTTCCGCATGTCCCCCAGTTCGGAATCTTTTATTGTTGTGATAGATCGAACTTTTGTTACAAACTGTCTAGCTTTCAGCAACCCTCCGATGCTTGTACTCGTCGCAAATGCTTTGTCGATGCCCTCAAGGAATCGAGTGTCCTTCGCGCTGGTTGTAACTTGCCCTCTATCCTTAAGAGAGCCAATCTGCGCCGCCAAAGCCTCCGCGCCGCTCTTCGCCTCCTTGTTCATTAAGGAAATCTCACTGGTGATCCCTCGGAACATTGCGGCGGCCCCGCCCATCAGTGCAATCGCTTTTCCCATGCCAATAAAAGCGCTAGCCCCAGACGCAGCCTCCTTGCGCGTGTCCCCTGTGGCTTTCTTCACGCTCTTCAAGGACGTGACCTGCTTTTGCAAGCCCTCGTTGACGCGCTTCTGGGCCGCAACCTGCTTCTCAAGCGACTTGATCATGTCGCGGTCGTCGGCTGTAAAAACGGTTTTGACCTCGGCTGCCATTACTC
>DATLAJ010000161.1 GCA_035527515.1 bacterium | reverse complement strand
GATCTGTAGTGGAGCGATACTAGCCACCGTCTATGGATTCACGAACCTCGCCTACCGGAATGGGCCCTGGCTGTTCGGGGCTGGGGTCTTGGGTATTATTGTTTTCGTCCTGTTCGAGAGAAAGTCCCCAAGTCCGATAGTGGATATTCGGCTGTTCACTCGAAATCGTGTGTTTGCTATGTCGAACCTCGCCGCAGTCATCAACTACTGTGCCGTCGCTGCAAACGCTTTTCTGCTCAGTTTATACCTTCAGGAGGTCATGGGGCTGAGACCCATGTGGGCTGGTCTTGTGATGTTCGCCCAGCCCGCCGTCCAGGCTATCATCTCGCCATTTGCGGGCAAGCTCTCCGACAGGATCGAGCCTCGAATCGTAGCCTCAAGCGGGATGGTGTTGACTGCCGTTGGGCTTGGACTTCTGGCTTTCTTGAGTCGAGGCACGCCGCTCGGGTATGTGGTAGGCGCCCTGGTCACGATGGGACTTGGGTTTGCTCTTTTCTCAGCACCTAATACAAACGCCATAATGAGCTCTGTGAGCCAGCGAAATTACAGCGTTGCCGCGGCCATGCAGGGCACGTCAAACATGATGGGGATGACGCTCAGCATGGGCATAGTGATGTTCTTGCTTTCCGTGCACGTGGGTGAGGCGCAGATTGGGCCCGCGAACGAAGACGCCTTTCTGACGGCGGTCAGGACTTCCTTCGGCATATTCGCTGGCCTTTGTGCGCTAGGTATCTTCGCCTCACTTGCTCGCGGCAAGCTGCGCCCCCGGGCTGGGGCGTCAGTGTAATGTTAGTATGTGGGCTCAGAGCCACCTGCCCCCAAATCACTCCGTTGTCGGTAACGCCACGTCTGGACGAGGTTACCCCAGAAGGTGTGGAAATTGTGTTAGGCGGTGTCCATCCTTGTTGAAAATAAGTAATCTAATGCAAAAGAAAGGAGAACACCGCTGTGAGCGAGAAGAGCACAGTATGCGATTGGAAGTCAAGCCCGTGTTGGGAAGGTCTTGAGACGTGGATTCGTGGACAGATTCAAAGGTGTTTTCAAAACGTGTTGGAAGAGGAGGTTACGGAGTTTTTGGGCAGGGGCAAGTATGAGCCGTGAACGACCTGATACCCGAGCTCTACTTGCATGGTCTTGCCGAGGGCGACCTCGACCTGGCGCTTCGGGGGCTATTGGGGGAGGAGGCGCCGATCTCCGTCTCGACCGTTGGGCGGCTGAAGGCGAAGTGGCAGGCCGAGTTCGAGCAACGGTCATCGCGTCGGTTGGATGACCTCCAGGTGGTCTATCTCTGGGTTGACGGCATCTATCTGAAGGCTGGCTTGGACAAGGACAAAGCGGCGGTTCTGGTCGCGATTGCGGATTCGAGTGACGGCCGAAAAGTGGTCGTGGCCATCCAGCCGGGACATCGTGAGTCGATAGAGAGTTGGTCTTCATTCTTAAGAGACCTTAAGGAGCGAGGCATGAACGCGACTCGGCTCGTCATCGGGGATGACAATCTGGGCATCTGGGGGTACCCACGGCACTCGGCAGGGATTCTTGCTTGAACCCATCCGGAGGTCGGCTCCCACCCGAGGGGAGCCCACTCTGAGAGCTGCGGCTGACGACAGGTCCGACAATCCCGCGAGGCATGTTAAACTTTCTTTGGGCTTGGTCTGTCTATATCCTATAACATGGCCTCGAGACTGATATGGCAAGACGAAATGAAGACGAATTGGATGATATAGTCAGGAGAGCACAAAAAGGCGATGATTTCGCGTAGGCAGGTTCCAATCTGATGGCTACTGTGTTTACGATTTCTCCGACAAGTCTCTTCAAGCGGTGGATTCGGTTGCAGTTGATTCGAAAAATGTCAAATGGTTCGCCGGCCGGGGCCAACATGAGGCAGTCCTGAGTTTCGGCGGCCAGACATGGATGGCTTATCGCAAGGATGAATGCTGCTTGGACAGCGGCGCGGTGGTCGAGGTCGTTGTGGGACCTCATGATGTCAAGTACTTCGAGAATCCGGAGGGCTACACTGCCTTCGACGGGAACGAATGGAGACATTACTACTCAGGGGTGGATTTGGCGGGAGCAATACAGTCCGAGAGAGGCACAGCCGCTGGTTTGTTTGTTATACGAGGGCGAGTAGGCAGAGGGAGTTTTCAGGAATAGTCGAAGGAGCTAGGGTGTGAAAAGGGCGGTAGTGATAATTGTTTGCGTTCTGCTTGGCGGCTTACTCGTCTTTCGGGTCGTGCAGAAATCTCTGATATCGGGAAATGGGTCCGGTTCTAGGCGAGCAGGTGCGGCAGTGGCGGTTGAGGTCAGCCCCGTAAGGAGAGCTACGATTCAAGATATCGGGCGGTTCTCGGGTTCCCTGATACCCAAATCACAGTTCGTAGTTGCTCCCAAGATCAGCGGCAGACTTGAGAAGCTCCTCGTCAACATTGGAGATCGGGTAAAGGCGGGTCAGTTGATTGCCGTTCTTGATGATGAGGAGTACAAGCAGCAGGCAGAGCAGTCGCGTGCGGAGCTGGATGTAGCCAGGGCCAGTCGAGAGGAGTCGGTAAGCAATCTTGAGGTGGCCGGGCGCGAGTTTGAGAGGGCGCAGGCCCTTCGTCAGAAGAAGATAGCCTCAGAGTCGGAATTAGATAGTGCGAGCGCACATTACAGTGCGCAAGCGGCCAAGAACAAGTTGGCACAAGCACAGGTGGCCCAGAAGGAGGCGGCCCTGAAAGCAGCGCAGGTGCGACTCTCATATACGGAGATACGGGTTTCCTGGGAGGGTGTCGATGAAAGCCAGGTAGTTGGGGAGCGGTTCGTTGACGAGGGGGCGATGCTTGCGGCCAACTCTCCCATTGTCTCCGTACTCGATGATTCTGTTCTGACCGCGGTGATCAGCGTGATCGAGCGAGATTACCCCAAGGTAAGACCTGGGCAGGAAGCGAGTGTCGAGACCGATGCGTTTGCCGGGCGTAGTTTCAGCGGCAAGATCGCCCGCATCGCTCCCCTGCTGAAAGAGTCGTCTCGCGAGGCGAGGGTCGAAATCGAGGTGCCGAACGATGAGGGGCTTCTCAAGCCTGGGATGTTCGTGCGCGTTCAGATCGAGTTTTCTCGCCACGAGGACGCCGCAGTGGTTCCCCAGGTTGCACTCGTTAGGCGCAACGGCGCACAAGGCGTTTTTCTGGCTGACACAGAGGGGATGAAGGCGCGATTCGTTCCCATAACCGTGGGCATCATTGAGGGTGAGCTGGCTGAGGTGCTCCAACCCCCACTCACCGGATCGGTCGTGACACTCGGGTATCATCTGCTTGAGGATGGGTCTTCAATCGTCTTGCCAGGCAGCGATTTGGACACGAACTCCGGGCAGGGAAGAACCAAGCAAGACTCCGCGCAGAAGACCAGCGGCCCCACTCACGGTGCGGGGCAATGAAGCTATCTCGTCTCGCCGTTCATCGCCCCATTTTCGTGATCATGGTGACTCTGATCGTCATCATTCTGGGTAGTATCTCTTTGGTCCGGCTGCCCATTGACTTGATGCCCGACATTACTTATCCGACGCTCAGCATTTCCACCACTTACGAGAATGCCACGCCGGAGGAGATCGAAGAGCTCGTGACCCGTCCGGTGGAAGAGGCGATGAGTGCTGTGCCGGGTGTCAAAGAGCTGACCTCGGTGTCAGTGCAGGGCAGTTCCAACGTCAGGGTGCTGTTTGAATGGGGGACCGATCTGGACCCAGCGGCGAACGACATTCGTGACCGCCTCGACCGGGTAATACACCACCTCCCGGAGAACGCGGAAAGGCCGAGTCTGCACAAGTTCGACCTGGCGAGTTTTCCAGTTCTGATTCTCGGCGCCTCCAGCAAGTTGGACCCGATTCAGATGCGCAGGATCATAGACGACCAGATACAGTACAGGATCGAGCGGGTGCCCGGGGTCGCATCGGTCAATGTTTTTGGCGGATTGGATCGTGAGATCCACGTCGATCTTTACGCGGACAAGGTGAAGGCACTCGGGCTTTCACTCAATCAGATTCTGGAGCGGATTCGGGAGGGAAACGTCACAGTCCCTGCTGGAGAGATTGACCAGGGCAACCTCCAGATTTCAATCCGAACGCGGGGAGAATACACGAACCTCCAGGAACTAAAGGATACGGTGGTAGCGACTCGCGAGGGTGCACCGGTTCAGCTGAAAGAGATCGCTAGCGTGGAGGACTCCTGGGAGAAGGTCACGAGGCTCGTGCGGGTCGATGGCGAATCCGGCGTTCGCCTGGGGATTTACAAGCAGTCCGGGAAGAACACGGTTGACGTGGC
This sequence comes from bacterium, assembly GCA_035527515.1. Classification (NCBI taxonomy): domain Bacteria; species bacterium. The sequence continues at coordinate 4,486 of DATLAJ010000161.1, read as the reverse complement.
GAGGGCTGCGCTCAAGGAAATCGAGCGCATCAACGCTGACATCCCTCAGATTCGACTGACGCCGATCATTGACACCTCTGACTATATCAAGCGCTCGATCTCAAACGTCAGCACGTCCGCGGTCTATGGCGGCATTCTAGCTATCTTTGTCCTTCTTTTCTTCCTCCGAAATATCCGCAGCACCACCGTAATCGCAACTGCAATACCCATCTCGATCATTGCCACGTTTGCGCTGATGTATTTTTCTGGCTTCACCTTGAACATCATGACGCTGGGCGGATTGGCGCTGGGAATAGGGATGTTGCTCGATAACTCGATCGTCGTACTGGAGAACATAAGTCGGCTGCGGGCCTCGGGCCAAAGCTCGGAAATGGCGGCCGTCAACGGTAGCGAGGAGGTCACCGCGGCCATAGTCGCTAGCACTTTGACGACGTTGGTGGTTTTTCTACCTCTGATCTTTGTCCGCGGCATGGCCGGTGTGATGTTCAAGCAGTTTTCGTTGGTGGTTAGCTTTGCTCTTCTTTGCTCCCTGGGGGTCGCCGTAACATTAGTGCCAACCCTATCGGCCAGAGTCCTGCGATCAAGCTCTCGAGGTCCTGCCGCACGAGTGACGCTCGTGCAGAAGATATCCCTTCTCGGCGGGCGAGTCTTCGATCGCATGGAGGCCAAATACAAGCAGTGGCTTCACTTCACACTCGACCATAGGGCACCTGTTGTCGTTACCGCCACGTTGGCTCTTGTCGCGAGCCTGGTCCTCGGGCGGTTTCTCGGGTTTGAGCTGATGCCCTCGACTGACGAGGGCGAGGTGCGTATAAGCGCAGAGATGGAGGTTGGAACCCGGCTGGAGGTTCTCGATGAGCGGTTTCGCGCCATTGAGGAGATTGCGAAGGAGTCGGTTCCGGAGGCCAGAAGCACCGTAGTGACCGTAGGGGGGAGCGGGTGGCATGGGGGGGGAGGCTATAGCGCAGATATTAGGATTGCCCTGAAGCCTGAGGCCGAGCGGTCGAGGTCCAGCGAGGAGATTGCGGCGGACCTTCGGAGCAAGCTCGTTGATATCCCTGGGATGATTGTGCGAACGCGGGCAGGGCAGGGTTTGTTCATTTTTCGAATGGCCACAGCTGGTCTTGAGAGGCTCCAGGTTGAGATAAGAGGCAATGACCTCTTTGTAGCGGAAGCTCTTTCCGAGCAGGTCAAGCGGATCGTAGAGAAGATAGATGGCGTTACGGACGCGAAGCTAAGTCGGGAGTCGGGCAGCCCCGAAGAACTCATCGTCGTCGATCGTCAAAAGGCCGCGGATATGAAGCTATCCGTCTCTCAGATCGCCAACATGCTTCAGACAACACTGTCCGGCACCGGAGCGGGCGAATATCGCGAGGGTGGTAAGGAGTACAGGATTCTCGTCCGGCTGAAGGACGCGGAGAAGCTTGGACTTCGCGAGATTCTTGATCTGACGCTGCTCAACGCTGATGGTGAGCCGGTCGTCCTACGCAACGTGGTCCAGGCCCAGCCGCGCACTGCTCCTGTGCAGATAGAGCGCAAGGATCAGGAACGGATTGTCACGGTATCGGCGAACATAAGCGGGCGGGATATGGGTTCGATAGTGGCTGACATGCGCGAGGCCCTCCGCTCTGTCCCGGTGCCCCCTGGGTTCAGCATCGTTTTTGGGGGCGACTATGAGGAACAGGAAAAGGCATTCTCGGAGCTTATATTGAGCCTTATCCTGGCCCTTGTGCTGGTCTATATGGTCATGGCCTGCCAGTTCGAGTCACTCCGAGACCCATTCGTAGTGATGTTCTCGGTCCCGCTGGCGGCAATCGGAGTCATCATAATGCTGTTTTTGACCGGCACGACGTTCAACGTTCAGTCCTTCATCGGCTGCATTATGCTTGGCGGCATAGTGGTCAACAACGCGATCCTTCTGGTTGACCATACGAATCTGCTTCGGCGCCGCGATGGCCTGGCCCTGAAAGACGCGATTGAGGAGGCCGGTCGGAGGCGGCTGCGCCCCATTCTGATGACGGCATTGACGACGATGCTTGCGCTCGTTCCGCTCGCCCTCGGGCTGGGTGAAGGCGGCGAGGCGCAGGCGCCGCTGGCCAGGACCGTGATTGGAGGACTTCTGAGTTCGACGCCCATAACGTTATTTTTCGTGCCGATAGTTTACTCCGTCTTCGAGCGCCGTCGGGATGGCAAGCAGGGGAAGGATGAAGGCGGAAGGATGAAGGATGAAAAGCGCTCTAATGTATGACTCATCCTTCATCCTTCATAATTCATCCTTCCAGAAATGGTGGCCATTGCTGACCGCTGGCGCCTATTTCTTTCTCGCGGCGCTCGCCTTCTCAGAATCGGAGGGCGCCGGGCGATCGCTGCCCGTCAGCGACAGCTCAGCGCAGGTCTGGAAAATCAATCCAATTGCCACGGCCTCAGCTCTTGATATCGACCGGACGCCCGCGCCTACGACTGCCACCCTGCGTCCCAGGCTTGAGCTTACTGTGAAGGAGGCGATCCTGATGACGCTGGAAGGTAATCCGTCGTTCCGAATAGAGCGGCTGAATGCAGCGATCACAAAGACGCGCGAGGCAGAACAGCGATCCGTGTTTGACCCGCAGCTGAGAGCTGGCTATTCAGCCTCACGCAAGCGTGATAGGACTTCGCCGAGCTCCGGAGCGGCTTCTCCAGAGACCAGGACGGACGAGACAAGCGCCAATATCGCGCTTTCTGAGTTTCTGCCTACGGGCACCGAGATCAGCCTGGGCGCCTCCACTGACCGGTCTTTGTCTGATCTTTACGGCGATCAACACACGACCAGAGCGGGCCTTACGGTCACCCAGGCCCTCCTGAAGGGAGCAGGATTGGGGGCCAACCTCGCGGACCTCCGTCAGGCCCGGTTGGATACGCTGACCTCCCATTACGAGCTTCGCGCTTTCGCCGAGGCCCTCGTCGCGGACGTTGAGGGCACCTACTGGGACTTCGCGCTCGCGCAGCGCGAGATCGAGATATTCACCGATTCGCTAAAACTTGCCGAACAGCAGCTGCAAGAGACACAGGAGAGAATCAAGCTCGGACTGCTGGCAGAAATGGAACTGGCTGCCGCCAAGGCCGAGGTGGCGCTTCGCAGGGAGGACCTTATTAACGCGCGCAGCAACCTGGAGATAACCCGTCTGCGTCTGTTGCAGCTAGCAAGCCCGCCGGGGCCCGGTCCCTGGGACCGAGAAGTTGTCATCAAGAATGCCCCGGCAGTGCCGGAAGCGCATCTTGATAGCGTGGAGGCGCAGATAAAAGTCGCCCTGAAAATGCGGCCGGACCTGAACCAGGCCCGGCTTCAGGTCGAGCGCGGCGAGCTCGAGATTGCCAAGACAAAAAACGGCCTCCTGCCAAAACTTGACCTGTTCATTAGCCTGGGCAAGACGGGTTATGCCAATTCGTTCAAGGATTCTGCCGAGAACCTCGACGACAACTATTACGAGGTGCTCGCCGGACTCACCTTAGAGTACTCGCTTGGCAGCCGAGCAAACCGCGCGGCCCATAAACAGTCCATCCTCAGTCGCAGCTTGGCCAACGAGGCGATCGCGAACCTGACGCGATTGATCCAGTTAGATGTGCGCTCCGCATATATAGAGGTGAACCGCGCCAAGGAGCAAGTAGCCGCTACTTTAGCCACTCGCCAGCTGAAGCAGGAGGTCCATAGGGCTGAGGTGGAGAAGTTCCGCGTCGGCAGATCGACCTCATTTTTAGTGGCTCAGGCGCAGCGAGACCTCGTTGAGAGTCAGATATCGGAGATAAGCTCTGTGGTGAATTACCTGAAGTCGCTTGTCGCGCTCTATCGGGTTGAGGGCTCATTGCTAGACAGAAGAGGGATTTTCGTCCCCGGCAAGGAGGCTGTTGGCCTGGAGTAACCGGGGCAGTAGGAGGTTTGTCCTATAAGTCTTGATGTGTGTTGGGGTATTGATTTGAGGTGGTGCATTTTTCGGGCGATTAGGCTTTGCGTTGGTGTGATCTGACTACGGCACTGGTTTTGGCCCCGATATCTTTTATGTTGAGGTTTTGGGAGGGCAGATCTGGGCACAGAGCAGCCCTATTTTTGAGCGATTTGCCTCGTTACACGCCCTTAAGAAGCAGATATGGCCTTCGGGCAGCCGATCTTTGGCCTGATACCCGAACATCTGCTTCTGGGTAGGGACATACTTCCATAACGTGATCCTAACGTGATCCAGATCCATCGCGCTTAAGCAATAGAGCGGACAACACGAGCATTGCAGTCTGACAACGTGCTATTCAAGACCAGCAAGCGCAGCGGCTTGTTTAGTGCAGCTTCAACGTGCCTACAACGTGATCTAAACGTGATCTTTACCTGCGTTAGCATCAGTAAGTATCAGGCTAAATAGGGAAAAGTGTCTTGAGAGGGATTGGAGTAGTTTTCAGAACCTCCAATCGATGGGAAGGCTGCTATAAGGCGAGAGTGCGAGAGGGGGGACTCGAACCCCCA